>SYDY01000089.1 GCA_005801425.1 Bdellovibrionales bacterium
CGGTGAATACCCGGCACCTATTCGGCACCTATTCCTATTCCACGACAACGATTTGAGATAAAAGATATCGAAATTGAATTGCGATCACACCGAGCAAAAAGTATGCCAAAAAAGTAACGGTGAATACCCGGCACCTATTCATTAAGGACAATCAAATCACATTTAAAGATCATTCATTTCGAATTACTGTGGAAGATGGCATTGCAATTCCCATGCATAGCCGATCTTCATTTCACAACGCGAGCGGTGTGGGTCCCACACATCCCGATTTCGTGCGCGCACTTTGTGAGATATACATTCCAAACCATAGCAATCTACGGTGCGTAGCGGTTCCTTCACACGCACCTTAACGAGCTACCACAACCGGCGCCAAAGAAATCACCGATGTTCCTGGAAATTCTCTTTCCATCTCAGCAAGCGTGTATTTCTGCATACTTCCATTGGCTGGATCAAACACTTCAATCACATCATCGCGCTTTGATCGAATAGACATCCACGTATTATCATTTTTTCGTAATAAACCGCGCATTTCACGATGGGAAAATGCATTAATAGACATGGACGTTGTTCGGATCCCAAATGCGTTGACCAAATAGGAAATTGCATCCTGCGGCGATTTAACACCATGCAATGCTTCGGCAAGTTCTTTCCACGAACGATGAATGCCCACGTCCTCAAGAAACAGCGACATACTCGCAGCCAATCGGTGATCGCTGGGACTCAAATGACCATCCACGGTCGGTTGATCAAACACTGCCATGGGCACAGGTGGAAAGGGCGATCGAAATGCAATCAACGCAGCATCCACACCACGATGCCGCCATTGCACCAATGTACCCATACTAAGCAATACAACAATTCCCATGAAAAAGCCGACATATTGCAAATGAGAACCGAGGACATCTTGTCCTCGCATCAAACTCGCACAAGGAGAACTTCCAGTTCTCCCTCCAAGAACAAAAGAAAAGACCAACATAAGTAACACACAAAGCATAAAAGTTCTTGAACCCATCGTCATGTACAATGTTTGATCAGACGCCGGCGCAACATTCACCTGCGCCGCAGAAGCATTCGAAAGCGATGCACCCTTTTCAAAACGGCCAAAGCGATCGATCACACCACTGGGTCCCGCATTGCTCGCCCATACCATCGGTCGACCTACCGATGCGGCACGCAATTGCGCCATCGCCAAATGCAAATAGGTCAAAGCATGGCCACCAAACGAGCTGTCATCGGTGCTCGTCACCAACAATGATGCACCCTTGCGTACCAACGTTTCGGGACCTTCGCGAAGTCCCGCCTCGATACAAATTAAAAGTCCTAAACTCCGATTTTGAGTCAAAACAACAGGCGAGAATCCTGCGCCCTTGGCTTTATAGATTTCACCCGAAGGTGCCAAATTAACCTTTGCATGGGTGCCACGTACAGCGCCTGTGGTGTCCAACACCATCATTGTGTTTTGGCGACCCTCTTCTGTTTGTACCGGTGCACTCAAGACGATATTTTGTTTGAGGCCCACAGCACGGCGCCGCCATGGTTCAAGTTGCTTCGGCAAATGCGCATAGTACACACCATCAAATTCTTCCGGTGTCACCAACATATTAACATGCTCAAGATCACGAAGTAATTCATGCACACGCCTTTGAAATGCAATGCGCATGGGTTGGTTGCTAGGCTTTGAAGCATAATACGTGGGCGATGCATTGATTTGAGGGATCCCCACAGACAACGAAGACATCGCCGGGGCTGCGCTTTTGCGTGCCGTAAACCCCAAAATCCATGCGAACACAATCACCGATGTTGCAGCAACAACACCACGCATCACTGATTGTAAAGAAATTTTTGTACCAAGAGCGAAAGCAAACATCACCGATGCCGCCACCATCAAACCGCTCAAGCCTTCAACGCCAATCCATCGCGCTGCCGCAAGAATATCAGGCAACGCCACAAAATGCGCGGACATGGCCACAGGCCACCCCAAGAGTTCAGGCAACCACTGCCACAATGCACCCCAAGCCATTGCACCTAAACATGCGATCATCCAACCCATCAAACCGTGCGGTTGACCACCGTATGCGCGAACCATGCGTCCCCAGCACACCATAGGAACCACCGCACACATGCCCATGGCGAGAATGATTTGAATATAAAGCACCTCACCCCACGAAACAGCACCAAGAAATGCCGCAGGTATTTGGCCCAACGTAAAGCCCACGGCAAACAAGCACACCCTCCACGCAGACGCTTGAGATAGCGCAACCCACGCAAGGATCCCCATGCTGACGATGTAAAATGGCAACAACGATGGGCCTGCATATCCCAAAGCGCCTAGCGCACCTGCAGCACACCCCGCACCCATCGTGCACCAACCCAAGCGCCAACGCTGCTGCAAAATGGGTTCTTTCAAACCACGCCTAAGCAACGAAAAATCTTCGGCACGTACGGTGTAAAACAAATGCCCAAGCGTCAAAATGTAAAAAGCGTCCGGCGAAAACAAATATCCCAATCCCTGGCCCAAACGGCCGCCTTGGCCCCACAGCATAAGTGCAACCATTGAGATGACATTGACCACCACCACCGCGCGCCGAAAAAATTGAAGTGCGGATTTGTTTTCGCGAAGTTTGTGATCGTATGCCACGTACCAGTGCAAATAATGAAAGCCTATAAAAATCATCGCTGTCCACGAAAGATCGGGGCGCCATAAATAATCGACCAATGCAACACACATTGCAGGAACAGTGAATTCAAGAACACCCGAATGAACGTGTTTTTTCTTATCGAGAGTACACATCCACGTCGCCACCAACGCCATGAGAAACCCAACAAGCATCAGAGAAGAGCCAAGAAGAATAGATAACCAATTGCGCAGTGCCGATGCCGTCACCACAAGCCACAAACTCCCAAAGGCAAGTCGTCCTAATTGTGTGATTTTTCGGCCCGTCAAAAAAAGTTCATCGCATGCAAAATGGATAATGAACCAACTCAACGTAACCACCCGCAATAATCCGGCCGGAAATCCCGATTGTGTTGTCCACAACAGAAGTCCAAAAAGAAGCCCCATGGTCAGCACAAAACGTGCCGGACGCAGTTTGCCTGCGCGGTACGCGTAAAAGTATCCAAGTCCAAAATGCGGAAGACCCAACGCGGCCATAAAGGTCTGTCGTGAAAAAGCAGGTAATACACTGGCCGTGCATACGATGATCAGCACAAGGATCCCACGACTTAAAAAACGCGGATGTTCATCGTTGAATGGCCGTCGTTTATTATTTTCCATGATGTAGGGGCGCTTCGCGAAGCGCCCTGCTCTCTCTTTTTTTCGCTGCTCAATCGTTTCAAAGAACGGGCCGTTCACGAACCGCCCCTACAACACATCAAATAAATACTTTTAGGGTACAGATTCTGGAGTGCCAGCATTCGGCAGCGTGGGTGGTGATTGCCCGTCACTCCACCACACGGTGTCTCGCGTCACAGAACCACCTGGTTGTATTGTCCAATCCGCAAAGGTTGCGGATGCTTTTAATTCATCGCTGGTTTTTTTGGTGCTTCCTGTTTCACATGCATCGCCAGGCCCGTCAGGGCTGCTGTAGAAATTATTGGCACAGGTGAGAATTACTGCATTCTCAGACGGAGTGCTGTCTTTGATCTTGCTAACAGCATCAACCACTCCAACAATACCACCTTTGGGCATATCGGCTGTAACAGTGCCTATGGCATAGGTACGTAGAATTTCGACGCTCACCCCGTGATATGCTTCGTCTGCCGTGTTGGGTAACTGATCGATATTGCCCCAAGATATCGAACCGATCAACCCACCCGCGCCCGCCAGAGGGGCACTATCCGCTGTCTTTTCACCCGCAGTCACATCACCCGTGGCGTAAGAATCTTCTATAGAAACAAAAGAATAAGTCCCCACATAATAACCGTTAATACTGATGATACCAACAAGGCCACCTGCCGAAAATTGATCGCGCTGCGTGTCAACATCACCGCCTGCCCAGCTTCGCACCACAACAGGCCATGACGTCGATTTCTCCGTTGTAAGATGAACTACCCCCGCCAATCCACCCGAACGTACCGGACACGCAACATCACCGCTCGCTTTGACATCTGTGATCTGAGAATCAACATTGGTATTGGTATTGATGGACCAAGCAATCCCCACAAGTCCGCCGCAGGCACCAGACCGAGCCCCATATTGAATAGCGCCTGATGAATCGGAATCTCCCCAATAATCCGCCTGAAGTCCACCAAGCGTATTGATAGGCTTGCCTGCGATCTTAATCCCATCTTCGGTCCATGCATTCCAATCAACATCCTCCAATAATGCGATCGTGTCATCCCAATCCACAGCACCTGTCGCATGGACATGATCGAAGCTGGTGTTGAATAAAAACCCCACAGCCCCACCCAAGGTTCCAGCCCCTGTCACATCGCCCGTGGCGTAAGAATCGCGAATCCAACTTGAACCCAAGGATCCACGCCACCCCACGCCCACAAGTCCACCCACAAGCCCTACGCCAGACACATCACCTGTGGCATAGCTATTCTTCACATCGCTTGCTTTAGCGTTCCCAATAATCCCGCCAACATTTTGTTCACCCTCTATCTTGCCAGATGCGTGACTGTGTTCCACAAGAGCACTCTTCGTACTCCCCACAAGTCCACCCGTCATCGAACCACCGCTCACACGAACACTGGAATCACTGCCCCGCAAGCTTGACCATCTCAGATTTCCCACAATGCCACCTGCGCTAAGAAAAGAATCGTCCTTGCATCCTTCTTCAGGCTCCACGATCCTGCAATGGGAACTATACGGCATATTCACCGTTCCACTCGTTTCAACTTCATAAATTTCGGAATACATAGCGCCACCCGCAAGGGCACCAATGCCTGCAACATCGTCCTGCAAGTAAGCATCAAATAGTGGCTGACCTATTTCCCATCCTTCGATGGACGCATCTTCAATGATTAAATCATGAATCCCTGCAAACAAGAGCACGCCAAAAAATCCGCCGTAGTTGACGCTATCGCTACGCGATTCTTGACACAAACCCGTGATGGTATGACCATTGCCATCAAAATCACCCGCAAAAAAGCTATCGCTGCCACCGATAGATCCCCAACCGTATCCACCCTCAGAACATCCACCAAGATCCAGATCGCTCATGAGATTGAATGAGTGCAATGTTCCTGCATCCAAACCGGCATCAAGTTTCATCTTCAGATCTTTGATATCGCCCGAAGGAAATACGACATCTTTTAAATCGTTAAAACTCTGCAATGGATAATGCTCTTGAACAAATAAATCCAAACCGTAGAGATGGCCTAACTCGCAAATGGCAAATGGGTTCTGCTTGGCACCATTGCCCCACGCAAAGCCTTCGTGAGTATAGCGCCTTCCAAGTGTTTCCCACACATCGCAATTGTTAAGCGCATGAAGCTCTGCAATCACCGCCTCAGAAGAAAGAAAATCAGGATCATCGGTTTGAGGCATACCTAGTTTAAGTTGTGCTGGAGGATCCAAAACGGGATCTGTGCGCAGTTTGTCGGCACTTACCGTAATTTCCTGCCAAACATTCCAATTCATAGCGGTAAAAACAATTGTGTATTCTTCCGCCACGGAAAACTGATCAACGCCGTTCTCAATACTCACAGGGATGTGCACATCTGCACTCGGCTCAAACGCCAAGCGAAGGCTCACCGGCTTAAACGAACCTTCTTCCCAAAAAAAGAGACGCTTCGTTCCTAAATCGCCGTCTGCGACATGCATATCGGACCATGCAACGATCACCTCGTTCTCAACTGGATTGTCAGTCTGGCGATCCGTCGCATCAGTGCTGGGATCCTTGCAGCCAAACCCTATCGATGCCACCGCAAGAGAAAAACAACCACGCAAGAAAATGGTCGTCCATGCTTTGATGTTCATCGCCCCATTCTAAGGGGCACGTGATATCCATCCTAAAAAATGGATTTTAAGATGAAGGTGCCGATGAAGGTGCCGGGTATTCACATGGATGAAGGTGCCGATGAAGGTGCCGGGTATTCACCGTTACTTTGTAGCTCGCCGTTGATTTTTCCGAATGATGTCACGGGGTTTCCAGGGGATTATGATTAGATGACAACCGTAACGTATCACGTTACACTTTAAACATGAAATTCGATGCGCTGAGTAAGAAAAAAACGCTTATCGACGCTCGTCGTCCTCTTCCACCCGAGCTTGTGTACAATTTGGACTGCTGGTTTCGCATCGAACTGACTTACACAAGCAATGCCATCGAAGGAAATACATTAAGCCGCCAGGAAACCGCGTAAGTGATCGAGAAAGGTCTTACGGTCGGTGGAAAATCACTCATTGAGCATCTTGAAGCGGCCAATCATGCCCATGCCATCGACTGGGTGGGTCAAAGAATACAAAGCGTCCCCCAAGCGATCATCGAAAAAGATATTTTAGAAATTCACAGCCATATTCTCAAAGGCATCCATGATTCAAATGCTGGGCACTATCGAAGTGTCGCTGTACGTATTTCTGGCTCACGCGTGGTTTTACCCAATCCTTGAAAAATCCCGGACCACATGAATGAATTTATCTACTGGCTGAAGAATACGGCCGATCTGCATCCAGTGACCTTGGCTGCCGAAGCCCATTATCGGCTTGTTACCATTCACCCCTTCGTCGATGGCAATGGTCGAACTGCCCGCCTTCTGATGAATATGATTTTGCTCATGAAAGGCTATCCTGCCGCTATCATTCGTACACGGGACCGATTGGCGTATATCTTAACGCGCTTGAGAAGGCTCAGCTGGGGGGTTCCAAGGATGACTATCTCAGCCTCATCATGAAGGCCGTGGATCGCTCACTCGACATTTATCTCAAAGCACTCAACAACGAGACAGAAGTCGAAATCAAGGATGAAGCTTTACTTAAAATAGGTGCGTTGGCAAAATGTGTGAACGAAAGTACTTCCACGATACGCCATTGGACCAAAGAAGGGCTCCTCGACGTGGAAAAAATAACACCCGCCGGGTATCAACTCTACGCGCCAGAAATGATCGAACGCATCAAGACGATCAATGCATTGAAGCAAAAGCGCTATACCCTTCAGGAAATCAAAGCCAAACTTGTTTCTTTGTTTTAGGGCCACACCGAGGGCCACACCGGGTATTGCGTTTTGCATTTTTGCACATCAGCATACAAAAATCATGCGAAGAGGCAGGCCATACGGGGGATGAGGTGCCCTGTGTTGGAAGCGGTTGATTGATTGGGAAGATGTCGTAGGATATGCAGAAATGCACATTGCAATACCCGGCATGATGACTCTGCAGGTTCAAATCGCCCCGGTCGTTTCAAATTCATAAACGGCAACGTCTCCAGGCCCTATCGTTGTAAGAAAGGAGTTGGAATTAATTTGGACGACGTCTGACCCACGCCAAGAAACAATATTAGAAATATTCCCTGACTTTGCTTGTACAGTAACAGTCTGGGCTGCTTGAGGATCAACAACTTCTGCATCCTTTGGACGTTTGGTTACGCCTTTGTTGTTCAGCAACGTAACAACCCAACGCGTACCTTTTTTGTTAAACATAAATTCAACGGAACCATCGACCTTAAAGGGTAAAACCTGCGACGAGATTGACGTTAGAACTGGCGTCCATTCACGCAGATCATTCACAACAACAACAGATCCTAACCCTACAGAATAGTAATCTGTTGTTGTAGCGCCAGGAAACTTTACGGGGGTTGCACCCCAAGCGGTTCCCGAAATAAAATACTGACCATACGTTGTAGGATCTAAGATTAAAATCCCCCCTGCTTCCACAAAATATCTCAAAGCCGCAATCAAAGCAGGGTCATTCGCCAAATGCCCAGTTGCAATTATCACACGGTAATGTGAAAAAAGAGTTGTCGGTGCGTTTTCAAGGAGAACATCAAAGGAATCGCCGAAGGGTGATGCCACCAAAAAACGGGATTCGTCGTTGTCTTGTGGAAATGAAAAGCTCAGCGGCCAAATCGCCTCGAATAATGATTTTGTGTACAAACGGGACCTGTCGTTTTCATCAATAGGAAACGTATCCCAATTCAAAGAAGTTGATTCCCACCAGCTCAAGCCCATGCCATGGATACGATCCATCAAAATGGCGATGGGAACGTATGGCGTTCCTCGGTCAGGGTGGTTTACCGTGAATTGATTGAAGTCCTGAGCCACTTTCCCTAAAGGTGACAGAGCCTCGCCGTCGAAAAAATTGACGGATCCTGCTTCATCCATAAAAAAATTCGCCCCAGCCATGTAAGAAGCAAAGTAGATTCGTTTTGTGAGGCTTAATGAATGGCCTCCGGTCGGAGAAGAATAAATCGGTCCCGGCGATGGTTCCTTCCACACTGGCGGAGAGCTATAGTCTCGAATCGAGGGGCCAAACCAAGACGACATGTCCATTCCCCAAGGGACGTGATACTGGCGAGCCGCGCCACGGGTAAAAGCAATGTGAGCCTGCGTACTTATAATATTCTCACCCACTTCGCTGAGCACCAGTTGCGCACCCCACTCCGCACCGCGATGCTGATAAAAAAAATGGCCGGTGACCGATAGAATAAGAGGATTTCCGCTCAATTGCTTTACGCGGGCTCGATAGTACAATTGCAGTCTTCGTAAAGCCTCTTCTTCACTGGTCGGCCGTTCACATCCCTGTTTATCATTGAAACAGGGAAAATCCTGACGATAAACCCCACTACCATCGGGAGAGCCGTTAGGAATACGCTGAAAGCTATAATCCCATTCTCCTATCATTTCTACGGGTCGCTCACCCGCAGGTATCAAAGTCGATGCACCCAAAGTAAAAATTGACATGGCGTTTTGTAATTTTTCTCCCGTCCATGGGGGAATGCCATTATCTCGAACGTAAAAAATCCAATCAGGCCGCGGCGCTTGTAAAATCGAAGAAAGCGACAGCACGGAATTTCTTTGCGGGTCATCATCGACGTAAGCATCATCTGCGATCAAAAGCAGCGTTGGATCTGTCTCTGTTTGTGCAGAAGAAGACCTATTATCCAACGGTGTGCAGCTAAACAATAAAAAAAACAGAGCAAAACATCTCATATGAATCCCCCATCAAGAACATCAATGATCCGGGGATGCATCACAAGGTGCCATGAAGGTTTTCAGGTTAAAATTTCATCAAATAGCGCCACGCCGTAGGCATCCACATTGCAATACCCAGCATGATGACCCTGTGTTGGAAGCGATTGACTGGGAAGATGTCGTGGGATGTGCAGAAATGCACATTGCAATACCCGGCATAATGACTCGCGGCATAATGACTCGGCATAATGACTGGCATAATGACTCCCCATTTTATCGCATTATCGCGGAAGAATTTTTCTCACATTTTGCACGACAGAATCCCTATCTGCCTTGGACAATAAACCGATGTGCTTCAGAACGAAGCGATTATCGATGGTGAATATTTTGAACCGAACCACAGACGGACTGCTCAGACCGGCACTTGCAAGATCGGTAATGATGGTATCTCCCGACCATTCCGAATGTTTGGCGCTTGTGACCATGGCACACACGCTGTGATTTGTTTCATCGCTAAACCGTGCATGGCTTAGTATCAAAGAAGGTCTGCGTTTGGTGGCATTGAGATCAGTAAATGGAAAAGGGACCACCACGAGATCAAAAGCATTAAAGATCACGGTAAGCTTCCTCGTCTTCGGGGCTTGCCCATTCGGTCATGGTTTCAGAGACCGCAGCGGAGAAATCCATATCGATGGAGCCCCCAGGAAGAAGCTCAACACGGTTATTGTCGTCAATGCGAAATAGGACCCGATCTCCGGGCTTTAGTTTTAGGGCTTTGCGAACGCGACTTGGAATAGTCGTTTGTCCTTTGAGACTGATAGTGGAAGCATTGATTTCCATACCGTAAGGATATCATGGAATTCATGGGTAATGCTATTTGACACCCTACACGCATGAGCCGCAGCCCGAGTGTGTTGGGATAAGTCATGTGAATACCCGGTACCTAAATTCTAAATTCGCTTAACTGGGTGTCACGAAGTCCGGGGAAAGAGTCTCGCAGAGTCTCGCCGGGTATTGCGCTTTGCATTTTTGCACATCAGCATACAAAAATCATCCGAAGAGGCAGACCATACGCGGGATGAGGTATCCTGTGTTGGAAGCGATTGACGGGGAAGATATCATAGGATGCCCAGAAATGCACATTGCAATACCCGGCGTGATTTCCGGCGTGATTTCTTTCACCAACGCACAGGATAAACCTAGGTTTCTTCGCCACACGATGACGCGGGCTCGCAATGACGAACTTTTTTCAAATGATCCGAAGTATTGCGACAACAGACACAAATTTTAGGCGAGAACTTAGACAACATCCCTCCGCATATCGACAGATCCCGGAGGATCCATGGCCACTGTACGCGCGCTCGACATTGCATCCCCCACACAAAGCAACACAACCCCCAACGAAACAGTACAACAACGCGGCGTAAGCGACGGGCGCACGCGTGTGCAACAAATCACCGTGATGTCCATGAACGACAGCCACGGCTATGCATGGGCCGACAAATATGGTGCAAGCGGTATGGCCCCTGCAGTCACCATCGTAAAACATGTTCGCCGCGAAATTGAAGGCACAGGCAAAGGCCATGTGATCATGCTTCATGCAGGCGATCTTAATTCCGGCAATCCTGCATCCGATCTCATCAGCGCCGAACCCATGACCACATCGCTGAACCATTTGGGTGTTGTTGCCATGTGTGCTGGCAATCACGAATTCGACAAAGACAAATCCGTGTTTGGACGTCAACGTGGCGAATCTGCGTTTCCATGGCTTGGTGCCAATGTGTATCGCGCCGATGGAACCCGTGCATTGGAGCCTTACACCCTCGTCAAGCGTGGCGATCTCACCATCGGTATCATGGGTTTTGTCACTGAAGACACACCCAACATTGCAGGCGGCGAAGTACTTCAAGGACTTTCGTTTCGTCCCGTCATTCCTGAAGCACAAACATTGGTGCGCGAATTGCGTGATGAAAAACATTGTAACATCATTATTGCCTTGACCCATTTGGGCTTCGACGAACATGGAACAAGAACAACACCCGCCACGGGCGATTACAATCTTGCATCTGAAGTTTCTGGCATTGATTTGATCGTCGGCGGCCATAGCCATACGCTGATCAAACAAACAACAACGGTTAACGGCGTGCCTATTGCGCAAGCAGGATGCTATGCACAGGCCATCACACGCACCGATCTTCTCGTGGAAACAGATATTGCACGTGGAACAAGTAAGATCACACACGCCGACTATCGCACCATGCCCATCAATGAACGACGTCTTGGTACCGACAGTCTCGGCGCACCCTTGCTCGGAACAGATGGCAAACAAATTCGCGTTCCATGGGGCGTGCAGGTCACACCCGATCCAGCATTGCAACGCCAACTCGATTTATTTTCTGCCTTGTCAGCCGAACAAATGAATCGCAAGATCGGCGATGTCACGGGTTCTTTCATCGGACGCGGCGGAAACTATGGTATTGAAAGCAATCTTGGACATTTGATTGCCGCATCACAACGATTTGTTTGCAAAACAGATATTGCCGTCATCAACAACGGTGGCATTCGTACATCACTTGGTACACCAGGTGAAACCAATGCATTTACATTTTCTGATCTGTTCAAGATCTTACCGTTTGGAAATACACTTTCGACAGTAACACTCACTCCTGCAAATTTCCTCACGGTGTTGCGCGGTTTGGTGTTCCAAGCAGGGACCAACACAAACGGCCATACCAGCCTCAATCATCGCCGACTTCATCTCGATGGCATCACATTGCGCATCGAAGGCATTCGTATCGTGAGCGCACAGCTCGACGACGGACGCATGCTTGTTGAAAATGATGCAAGTATTGATGGCCCATCCATCACACTGTCTATCAATAGTTTTTCCGTCAGCGGAAAAGACGGTTGGCCCGATATGCGTGGGTATCCTTGCGTCGACACAGGGCTCGTCGATCTGCAAACACTAGAAGCCTACATTGAAACACAAGGTGGGAAACTTAATGCCGATGATCCGCGATTTAATCGCGTGCGGATTGTCACCACAAACGACATCACGCAATTGGAAAACTAGGTACGAAATAGCCCACACCATTGTTCGCTTCTTATGAACGGAATTGGGTGGACACATACGCAAGAGTAGCGAATACTCATAGGATGCCACCAACCTCCGCACCGCGCATTCAGGCCGCAGCCCAGGCAATCAGAGCCTTGCGCGAGGGCACACAAAACCCATCAGAGCTCACATCGTTTACCCCCTCTTCAGATCCCGACGGTGTTGTCGTGCAAGAGCTCCCGGGGGGGGCCAAGCTCTTGCTCAAAAATGATGTGATAAGTGTTCGCTTGCATGAAGGCGAAGCAGCAGTCACCCTTCCTGATGGGATCGATGTTGTACCACGAACTCCAGATCCCAATCGTCCTTGGGTTCGACATCTCGGTGTGACTTCATTGGGAGAACTGGTCGCACCGATGCAACCCACTACGCCGGATGCTACGTTCACCTATGGCGTTTTTCGGCGCAGGGGTGACCAATGGGAAAAAATTGCAGAGTATGCCGTTCCAGAAATGGCAAGTCATGATTTACTTCCTGATGGCCGCATTCTATTGCGGCCCGATCCGCATCACGTACTCACCTCGCCAACCAGTAGAATGAGACATCGCGCGTGGCCTGAGCGACACCGCGTACAAGTATTATCGTACGACAACGCGACATGGGAAATTTCAAAATTACCTGGCTCCGCAGAAGCAGACATACATCGTTTTCATGCTCTGCCTCATGGTGGTATTGCTTATGCTTCCGAAGGCCAACACGCACGCAGACGTCCCTGGGTGGATGGAATGATAAGCAGCATACCCCAAGTCATCATGTGGACAGAGCAGCACGATGATGAACCTTGGAAAAGAAAAACATATACAACCCTGCCTCTTTCCACGGGAAAACAGGTGCAAGTGACGCCTGATGGATCCATGTTGCTTCCTGTGCGCGCAGGCGGTGTCTCTTATTTGCATGCGCGTCGCCATGTTGATGGTGTTCCAATAAAATATAAGCTGTCAGACACACCTTTTTATAGGGAACAGGTCGGTGACGTTGGGGTGCATATATGGCAGCAAGCATGGGGATTGGATTCTAAACATATCTTGGTCCAGCATCCCACTGCCATGCGCGAAGCAGCGGGGACGTATTGGATTTACAGTTGTGCACAAACGAGACAGTGGAGGCAGTTGGCATCTCCATATATTGCACATGATCCAGAAGGCCGCCTCGCAACGCCTCCCAACGCCTCCACACTCCTGCTTAAGGATGCCTTAGGACATAGCCCGCAAGGCATCACGCTAGAGCACACAACACAGCCCTCGGAAGCTCTACGAGAAAAAGCCGCCATCGACCAATTTATTGCATTGGCACAGGCTCATCATAAAGACGGCAATTTGCGTCAGCATTTGATGGACGCTTATCGCACCACCAATGATGGGTCCACCCATCATCTTTTTTGGTGGCGTGCAGACAATAAGCAACGCATGCGTATGGACTTGCGTTTTTTAATGCGCGGTTTGATCCCTGGACTGCCATTGCCTGAACCCTTATCTAAATCCCAAGCAGTTCTCTGTATTGATGCTTTGACCATATTGGCGCGTGGTGGAAATATCCATGCGATCTGTGAATTGATGATTACGAGAAATAATGATCTTGGCATTGTGTGCCAACGTCACATTTTAACAGTGATGCGTTCACATGAAAATTTGGATGCACTGACAGATATTCAAACCAAAGAAGCATTTGCGCATTATAAATCCATCGTCGATTTCAGGTTTTACGGCAAAGAGATACAAGAAGATCATGACCGTCATGCACTCCGCCAACTGACAGTGGCATTGACTCACCTCGTTTCTGTACACAGAGATCCGGCAATCATTGTCCTTTATTTAAAGCCCTTGGTGGATATGATTGCTCAAGATTTTCCAGGAAACCAATTTTTAGAAACGCGCAATGCACTGTGGGGTGTATTGCGCGAGGTGATGGAAAATTGTGTCCGAGCAATGGATGGTGATGATCCAATGCGATCCACGCATGACATCAATGTTCTCGCGATATGGTACAGTGCTATTCATACATTGAGCGCGGGTTTAGAAGGTCAAAATCGTCATGGGTTTATGACTGCACTCGAAAACATACACATTGATGGCTCGATTCAGCCTATTCATATTAAAAATGCATTTCTAAATAGAGCAGATCGCCTTATACAATCGCTGTCAGGGTTACCCGTATCTGAAAAAATAAACCGCCAGTTGGCTTTCATGCGCTGGTGCGATGCATACCTTAATACAACCGAACACACGGAAATTCGGTCTGAACTTCTACGTCGATTATCCCATGTCGATCCCTATGTTCGAACATCTCTCAGCAATGATGAAGCGATGATAGAAGTTCAAGTATACATAAGTAACATCGCCACGATGCGGCTTTACGCCAACACGCATGGTGTTGACACACGCATTCTAGAAAGCTGCATCGAAGATGCCATGAAAACGTGCTTTGCACTGAAGGTCATCATGACTTCCAGTGATAAAAATCCTCTCGAATGTTTCATGGGCATGTATTCTTTTTGTCAACAAATGCAATCTACGCTCAACGCATATTTCCAAGACAAGATGACATGGGTTCAAGACCAAATGATAGCCCTTCTCAATGGATATATTCAGAGACATGAGATTGACATCAATTCCAATGCACACCCGCTATGGCCCTGCCAGTGGATGTACACGATACGTCAAGTTGACCATGCAACAGTGCCATCCAACAGAGGACTCCAGCAGGCTATCAATCGAGAACTCGAAGAAGTCTATCTTCGATTGATGACCTCTATGGGCCAAAAACAACGTTCAGCACACGTAACGATTCGCGCGTCATTTGCTGGTGTCTGCGAATTTTCCGAACACTGTGATGTCGCACTCAAATCTTTGCTCAAAGATCTCCCTGAACAAACACACGCATGGGTTGATAGTGGTGCCAGCTTGCATGACATCATCCACGCAATGTCTGAATTGCAGTATCTTTTGACACAAGGTCGTCGTTTAAATTCGATGTCACGGGTCGCGCAATGCAAAGATGCACTGAAGATCCTTAGAAAATCGATTCCTTCGGTCATGGAACGTGAGGACATCAATTACTTTTCATTCATTGAAACATGGACAGCTATTTGGGACACGACATCAAAATCAGTCGCCAATCTGTTGCCCAATGATGAACAAAACTTCTTTGATAGTTCCTACGAAATTCTTGAAGCTATTTTTAAAAAAATTCCACCAAGAATGCTGCATGAATCCCTCGACCAAGATGTCATGGATATGATGGTACGGCGCCTGAGAGCAGCCGACCGCGTTCAGTTTATGTATGGGCACGAGACCTCTGCTAAATCTTTGACTCAAGTGACCCATCATCTTCTTCAGGGTATTCATGAACTTGCACAGAGAGCTTCTTCGGAAAGACAACCATGGTCTTCATTCGATGAATCTGATATATTTCTTGCACAAATAAAAGTCATCCATACGATTTTAAAGGCAGTCAACGTTGAAGAGTCTTTTGCATCCCTTATTCCATCCTTATTAACGGGGTTTTCCCAACGTGTCCTTGCTATTTCCCATGATGTCTCTGCATTGGAAAAGCATCTACGCTATGCCATGCAACTCATTGCGATTTTTCCTGAAGATGACGACAAAATTCAAAGAGAGCTGGAACCTTTGTTGCAGCATGCGCCTCATACATTACATCGCCTGGCCACGTCAGCATCCATGCCTGTTGTTGATGGTATCCCCGAAGTTCTCCATATCGCAATGACAATTTGCACAGCAATGGCAGACGCAGACCACACAGGATGGCGTAAAGCATGCTGGCAGGCCATTGCACCTCAGATACCCATGATTGCAAGCAGCGTTGTTTCCTTAAGTCAATCAGCGAGACCTTCTGCCAATGCCATTGCTATTTTTGAAAGCACTTTGTCGCTGCAACGTAGAATTGCAAACGCATGGCCTGGTGAACGGCATTGCGACGAACGCAATATGTTTCTTGGTTATATCGTGGAGAGAATATCCCTTCGTTTTCAAATGACTTCGCATGAAAATGGTCCCTTTGGTGTATGTGTTGCATGCCAAGAATCTATGGATGCAGATCCCAAGAATAAACCGATGGTTTTTTTCACCATGGGCGACTCAAACAGAAATGAATGTTGTGAAGAATGTGCATGGAGTAATCTTCAGCGTGATGGTTCGGATATTGTTCGCATCATCGACAGGCAAACAGGTCAAGAAGTCTCACTGCAAACATGTACCATTCGAGGCATGTCTGCCGAACGACTTATGCAATTTTCAGCACTTCGTGGGCGATTTCTTCTCGATGAAATGTATGCCGGAAAACCATTTGAACATTGCCATGATTTAAGCTGTATCGGTGGTGCTGTCATTTCCCATGTTGAAGCCGACAGACCAGGCGTGACGGACGATCACCGTCGTCTGCTGTTGCAACAAGCACGCAAAGAAACACCTTGTTGTCTGTGCTGCATGCCCATGAGCGCAAGCAATACCAAAGAAGGACGCCGTGCTGAATTTGATTTAGCAGTACGTAGGCTTGTCGTCGGCTTGCTGGGTGGTAGCCGCAATGGTGAACAAATCACACGCGAATGCCCAAGCTGCGCCCACGCCGATGAAAAAGATGCTGCGTGCGCCACTGTAGTCGGTGGATGTCCATCTTGCAAAGCAGCATGGAATTGGAATTTAGGGCCCGTCTCGGGCAACCATGCTTTTTTCCAAGATGGCCAACCGATCCAGGCCTATACGTTAAGTCGTCAGGCGATGAAAAAATCGCCCTTGGGGATCATTGGATTGCTTACCTCAACAGGGTTAAGTGGTGCTTCCGCACAAAAACATATTGTTGAAGCCTTGGGATTGCGTATTGGTGATGATGTGGTGATCCGTGACGGCTGGTATGTTGTCCCGAGTGATCGCATCGACCGTGTGATGGAAAAGGCGGAAAAGTGCGTGAAGAAATTATTGAAAGCACACTGGGCCAAAGAAGATAAAATAAAGAAAACGCTACACGAGGAAAGCGAAGCTTAAGACGCCAAACGCCGATACTTCAACCGATGCGGTTGATCGGCATCGTGCCCTAATCTTCGACGGCGATCTTCTTCATAGGCTTGGTAATTGCCTTCAAACCATACGGCTTTCGCATCGCCTTCAAAGGCCAGAATATGCGTTGCAATACGATCTAAAAACCAGCGATCATGGCTTATCACCACGGCGCAACCGGCAAAATCAAGCAGTGCATCTTCAAGCGCACGCAAGGTTTCAACATCGAGATCGTTGGTAGGCTCATCGAGAAGCAGCAAATTGCCGCCTGATTTGAGAAGTTTTGCAAGATGCACGCGATTGCGTTCACCCCCCGACAAAACACCCATTTTCTTTTGTTGGTCGGATCCACGGAAATTGAACCACGAACAATACGCACGCGATTGAACTTCCCGCTTGCCAAGCATCAATGTTTCATTCTCTTCGGAGATCTCTTCCCAAACGGTCTTGTTGGCATCAAGCGCATCACGGCTTTGGTCCACATATGCAAGTTTCACGGTAGGGCCTACAAAAAATGTGCCACTGGTGGGCTTTTCTTCGCCCGTGATCATGCGAAAAAGTGTTGTTTTACCTGCACCATTGGGTCCAATGACGCCCACAATACCACCGCGTGGCAAACGAAAATTAAGATCTTCAATCAACAATCGGTCACCAAAGGCTTTGGACACATGGTCGGCCACAACCACATCGTCACCAAGACGTTCACCCGCAGGAATATAGATCTGAACATCTTGTTGTTTGGCGGCTTGATCTTGCTTGAGCAGATCTTCATAGGCCGAAAGACGCGCCTTGCTCTTGGCTTGGCGTGCACGCGGCGACAGACGCACCCATTCGAGCTCGCGCTTCAATGTGCGTTCTCGGCTGGCATCTGATTTTTCTTCCAATGCCAAACGCTGGCTTTTTTGCTCAAGCCACGAGGAGTAATTGCCTTCCCACGGAATGCCCTTGCCGCGATCCAATTCGAGGATCCATCCTGCGACATTGTCGAGAAAATAACGATCATGGGTGATGGCAACCACGGTACCTTGAAATTCGTGCAAATAGCGTTCAAGCCATGCAACCGATTCGGCATCCAAATGGTTTGTAGGTTCGTCGAGCAAGAGCATGTCAGGCTTGGACAAAAGGAGCTTGCACAAAGCAACTCGGCGACGTTCACCCCCCGAAAGATGGGTCACTGCCGCATCGCCCGGTGGCAATCGCAACGCATCCATGGCGATTTCAAGCTGACGATCAAGCTCCCACGCGTCCACGGCCTCAATAGCATCCTGGAGCCTCGATTGTTCATCGAAAAGCTTGTTCATTTCTTTGTCGTCGGCGACTTCACCCAGCTTCATGCTCACTTCTTCGTATTTGGTGAGCAAAGCGCGGGTCGATGCAACCGCTTCCTCGACATTGCCAAGCACCGTTTTGCTTTCATCAAGCGTCGGCTCTTGGGGCAAGTATCCGATTTTAATCCCGGCAGCCGGCTTGGCTTCGCCGTCAAACTCTTTGTCCACACCGGCCATAATGCGAAGCAACGTGGATTTACCTGAGCCGTTGGCGCCGAGAACACCAATTTTCGCTCCAGGGTAAAATGAAAGATAAATACCGCCCAAGATCTCCCGGCGCGGCTGAACAATTTTGCGTAGATTTTGTATCGTAAAAATAAACTGAAGTGCCATGCGGCGGGATTACTCAACTTTGAGGCACACCGCAATTCTCAACGACCCAAAGCAGTGATAGGATAGCAGTCCCATGCTACATGTTGTCCTCTTTGAGCCCGATATTCCCCAAAATACCGGAAGTATAGGCCGAATGTGTGCCTTTACGGGGATCCGCTTACATCTCATTCATCCCTTGGGTTTTGAAATCAACGATAAAAATCTGCGCCGCGCTGGCATGGATTATTGGTATTCCCTTGATGTGCATGAACACGCCAATTGGGAAGCGTTTACCCAAAGTCCTTTGGCGCCAACCCACCTCTGGCTGATGAGCACCCATGCAACCACGATCCACTGGGACGCACCCTTCGCCGACGGCGATGGTCTTGTTTTTGGCAAAGAAACCGCGGGTGCGCCTCAATGGTTGCACGAATATATCGGCGATGAACACCGACTTAAAATTCCGCAATTTACCGAAGGACTGCGATCGCTTAATCTTGCGACGAGTGTTGGGATTGTGAGCTACGAAGCGCTGCGGCAAATCACACACATGGCGCAGCAAGCTGCACCGCTACGCGATTTTCAACCACCGAAGGCATAACCTGCCCCCAAGATCCAATCACGCGCAATGACCATATCACTGTCCACATGGGCAAGGCGCCATGTTTGCGACAGCATTGTAAAGAGAAACATGCCACTGTCAAAGGCATACGATGCCTCAAGCTGAGCCCCTGTTGCATCGTCCAAATTAAAGACACCCGCCGCATTTTCAATATGGCGTTTGAGCCACAAAGCACGCACTTGCCATTTCGGTTCAACCCATGCGGCATACAAGGCCATGGTGCCGTAGTCGCCCACTTTCACAGAGCCCAAAAGACCGGTCCGAAAACGTCCCGCACGTAAATCAAATTGCCATCGTGCCCAATGGCCGCCTGGAACTTCCACATCGCGCTGTGAGAGACCGGCGTATCCGGCACGCTGCACACGATCGGAAGCGTAGGCCATGCTGAAATAGCCCGGCACGTAGCCATCTCCTGAGAGCACATATTCAAGCTGAAGCGTCACACGATCAATGGGCTTGGCCTGCTCAAAGGTCCATTTCACACCCAAATGACCGCCACCGCCCATACCAAACAGCCCCGCGCCTAAACCAAAAAACTCCACGGTGTGACGCTGACTTTTAAAGACGGCAACCCCTAAGCCACCTTCACCTCCCCACAAAGCACGATCACCTTGAAGGCTCGGTGCATGGGCATCTGCGGCGAGACTTCCTATCAAACGCAAACGGTGATTGGGATCCTTGCCTGCTGCCGACAAGGGGGAAATTTCACCCGCAAACCCAAGCAGTCTTGGCGCAACAATGCTATCGATCATGAACGTAGTGCCACCATGGGCAAATTTCCCATCCATGCGAAGACCTGATTTCGAACGTAAAAAATCAAGGCGGCCTGTGTATTGCTCGATCAAAGATCCGTAATGAAAACTCTCTTGGGTGAGCGCACCTGCATGCAAACGCAATTGATCTTTAAAAAAAACACCGTCATATGTTTCAAGGATCCCCGCATAGGTTTCTGGATCACTCCACCGATTGAGCATCACACCGGGACTGCCCGGCTCATTATTACTAAAATTAAACATCAGCGGTATCGACAATGCCAAAGATCCCAAACGCCCACTGCCTTGCAGTCGAGGACGCACCAAAGCGCCCCAATACACATGGGCTTGCCCGAACCCCGATTGCACAGAAGCCTGCCATTCGGCTTTATTGGCTGCCTCTGCGACATTCGCTTGCAAAATAAAAAAAAGAGAGAACAGCAACGTCAGCGTAGGGGCGGTTCGCGAACTGCCCTGTAAGTATACGCAAATTCCGCACGGGCGCTTCACGAAGCGCCCCTACAACAAACAAACGCAATCAAAATCACGATATTTTCCCCGCCATCATCGCAGACCACAAGCGTGCATGTTTCAACGCAGGCAGCCGCTCCCTCACATCGTTAAGGCTGTTTCGATCACACGCAGCAATAGCAATCCCTTCACCTTCGCTGGCTTGGGCAATCACCACACCCCAAGGATCGACCACCATACTTTTTCCCCACGAGATCCGTTTATCGTTGTGCCTGCCAACTTGCCCGGGCGCAACAACGTAGCATTGGTTCTCAATGGCACGGGCACGCAGCAGGACTTCCCAGTGATCTTTACCGGTGTGAAGCGTAAACGCCGCAGGCACCAGCAACACCTCCGCACCCTGCTCAAGCACTGCACGCCGATACAATTCCGGAAATCTGAGATCGTAGCAAATGCTCAAAGCAACACGCCATCCCTGCACATCGATCACCGAGCACGCAGCAAGATCGCCCGAACACACATCGACCGATTCTCGCATCACTTGCCCTGGACCCAGATCAACGTCAAAAAGATGAATTTTGCGATAGGCGGCAATCACATCGCCCGAGGGCCCGATGGCGGCGCATGTGTTAAACATTTTTCCGTGATCAGCCATTTCGGGTAAACCACCCAGAATACATGTCACGCCGTAACGCGCAGATATTTCACGAAATGGATTTATAAACGAACTTTTCTCCAAGGATTGGGCGTGTTTTTTTGCTTCACCTTCCCCCCCTAGAAAACCAAAATTTTCAGGCAAAACAAGAAGATGCGCACCCCGATCGATTGCACGCATCACAAGCGATTTTGCACGATGTAAATTGTCTTGAACATCCGATGTGGATGTCATCTGAACAGCGGCCACAATCAATTCACTCATACACGCCACGTATCAAATATCGTCCTCGAAATCCTCATTGTCGCCATCGAACTCATCATCATCATCATCATCGACAGGGATGATCTGCGGAACCACTTTAAATGCTGCCGTCAGATAGTCAGGAGGCGTGTAATCTTCCGGCGGAGGAGGCGCATCCTCTTCCAAACGTTTTTTTCCAACAGGCATAGGACGTTCATGATGCTGCTGTTGTAGTTTATCCATGGAAAACTGTCCCGCCACAGGCAACGAGCGCGGAACTTCTTGATTCACGCGACGTGGGGCTATGGTTCCTTCGACCACGGGCTGCGCGGGTTCCGAACTTCGTCGAATGGGAACGGGCTCTGGTACGCCAAGTGACAACGATTTACGATCGCGCGGAGGCGGACGAAGTGGTTTTTTTTGTTTGTCCAGTGGATTTTCTGCACGTGGCTTTCCAAATCCTTTGCCTCTGCGCAATCCAGCATTCTCTTCTTTTTTGATCGCGGGCTCTGGCATCGACTCTTCATTGACTGCTGGCTGAGGCACCGGCTTGGGCGCTGGTTTGACCACAGGCTTTGGCTCCGGTTTCAACGTTTGCTTCGCCGCGAGCTTCGGTGCTGATTTCGCCTTGCCTGCAGCGGCCGACGCCTGTTTGGCGATAACCACAGGAGTTTTGGGTTTGGCAATCGCCGTCGGCTTGGCCTTGGACTTGCTCGAAGGCGGTACGCTCTTCTTCACCGATGCCAATACAGGTTTTGCAGACGTTTTTTTAACAGGTGACGGTGCTACTCGCTTGGGTACCGGTTTCTTCACAATGACCTTTTTGGCGACAGCTTTTTTCTTTACGCTTTTTGAGGCACTTTTGCTGGCAGGTCGTGGATCAGCTTTTTTGACCTGTTTTGATTTGGGTGCCTTCACCACGGCTTTTTTTGGGGCTTTGCCTGTTAATTTTTTAGAAACTTTTGCATGGCCGGCCATGAGATATCCCTCGCACAACGCATAATGACAATCACAACGTCCTTAGCGATAGATTCAGCACAAGCCAAGCTTTTCGCACAATTTGCTCGTGCTCAAATTGTACCCGGCCCCGAACGACGCTACACTAATACGCATTCCCATGATAGCCAAAAGTAAACATCGTGTTTTGGTGCTTGGATCTTCCGACGCAAGTGTCACCCAGCACTGGCAGCTCCCTCATATATCACTGTGTCGAAGTACGGAGGGAAATATTCCCAACGAGACCTTCGACGCCATCATCGTATCGCCTCCTGATCAAAAAACGCTTGAGCATTGGTTGCAAACCATCAGCGAGATGGCCAATCATGATCCTGTCCCCACCTTGCTTTGCGTCAACAACCAAGATCCCTTGGCTTTGTGTTTGCCTGGACGCCATCTCGATGGTTATATCGACCCGTCTTGGCCCATGGCACTCATTGAAGCTTATATCGAATCGGCCTTTCATCGGGTACTTGCCGGAAAAAATGTCGTCGAAATTCAAAAAGTTCTCCTCAGCGAGGCCCATGGAAACCTGGATCAGCTGCATCAACTGGCTGCGCATGACGATCTCACGCAGCTTTACAATAGACGTCAATTTGAACGCATCATCGCCAAAGAGCATGCACGATGCGAACGTTATGAGAGAACTTATGCGCTTTTGTTTCTCGATTTGGATGGACTAAAGGCTGTTAACACACAATACGGACATATTGTGGGCGGCCAGGTTCTCGTGGCAGTAGGCAACACGATCGCACTCCATACCCGTGGATCCGATACTGCATTTCGTTTCGGAGGTGATGAATTTGTCATTCTGATGGTGGAAGGCAACAAAAAAGGTGCCACCTACCTTGCCAATATATTATGTGAAGCCATCCGCCTGTTGTCTATCGAAGTACCCGGCGGCCAAGTGTCTGTGACTGCAAGCATCGGGATCGCGGCCTATCCCGACGATCATCCCGATGCCAACGGCGTCGTCCACGCCGCCGATCTCGCGGTATATGAAGCCAAGGCCCGTGGAAAAAACCAAGTGGTGATCTACGACAACAGTTTAGCCAGCACGACGGTTGATCCGCCCCCTTGATGCAGATCTTATAATTTCAAAAATTTGTGTGAATTCCCGATCCGTTGCGTCACCCACGGCATGCAATCCCGTGTCGTAACGAATACGAGGCGTTGCGTAATTAACAAGATCAGTAAGAACCAAATGCTCATCAAGGATTTCAGCCGCCACATGACTTAGCAATAGCTCTGGCGTTTCCTGATCCCGCTTCGCTATGGATGTAAAACCTTCTGAAAAACAGACCACCGATGTGATCGGGGCATGCCAAGCCTGCTCAAACACTGCCCGATCTTCTGCATGCAATGGCCCATCCAAGCACAATACCCCACGCACATTGCTGGATGGAACACGTGCTTGCGCAAGCAGCCATTCCAAAGGGCCAACCAAAACAATAGGTCGTTTATGTTGTAGGGACGGTTCGTGAACCGCCCGCCCCAAGTTCGTTGGTATCAAATCCATCAACGCACGAATAACATTGCGCGTTTGCATGGTAGGCGTCACAACGCGCATCCCAAAAGAATAGCCGGTGCGCATCAACCAATATAAAAGCCCTGCTGTATATTTCGACCACGCAACAGCATCCAGTCCAAGCAATCCCCATGCGTGAATAGCTGGAAGCAACCGCATATTTTCACGTTCTTCTTGCAAGGTAGCATGTTCAAGTACTGGCATTTTCTGGAGCCAATGGCGCGGCACACCGTCTATCACACGCACCCCTGATCGGTAATGGGTCACCTTGGCCACCGCTTGGGTCAAAATCCAACACAATGCTTTGCGCTGCACTTCTTCGTGGGCATCTTGATTTAATTTTTGCCTGGCCTCAAGCAACCGCCATTCAGCAAGCACCGACGTATGATGCAAAAACTCCCAGATCCGAAGCCAAAAAACCATGTTTTGGGATTAGCACCAGATGCTTCTTTTCGCACATTGCTTGCATAATCGCCCCATGCCATAGTTCGCCCATGGATCCCGTGCTTGCATTGACACAAGAACTTATTCGTTGCCCATCGGTCACGCCTGACGATGCGGGCTGCCAACAAATCATCGCAAACCGACTCAAATCCGTTGGTTTCAAATGTGAGCATCTGCGCTTTGGTGTTGTGGATAACCTGTGGGCAACCTATGGCAATGACGGGCCTCTTTTTGTTTTTGCAGGACATACCGATGTCGTCCCGCCTGGGGATTTAAAAGCATGGCACACGCCGCCTTTTGATCCAATCATAAGCGATGGCATGTTGTTTGGCCGTGGCGCCGGCGAGATGAAAAGCGGATTGGCTGCCATGATCGTTGCGGTTGAAACTTTTTTAAAAAATCATCCCGCCCCAAACATACGCATTGGATTTTTGATCACCAGCGATGAAGAAGGCGACGCACAAGATGGCACCAAACGTGTGATAGACACCCTCGTCGCACGCGGTGTTACCATGGATTATTGCATTGTCGGCGAACCATCATCAAGCAACATATTAGGCGACACCATCCGCATCGGACGCAGAGGATCTTTATCAGGAATACTAACGGTACAGGGCATTCAAGGCCATGTGGCCTATCCCCACCTTGCCGACAATCCTATTCATCGTCTATCCCATGCGGTTTCCGCACTCACAAACAAAACATGGGATCATGGCAACGATGCCTTTCCCCCCACATCGTTTCAAATATCCAATATTCACGCCGGTGATGGCATCGAGAATGTCATTCCAGGTACCGCCGAAGCGCGTTTTAATTTTCGATTTTCCACAGCATCCAGTGAAGCTTCACTTAAAGCACGCACCGAAGAGATCATATCCCAGCATATCGACAATTATCGTATCAACTGGCGCCTAAGTGGAAACCCATTTTTAAGCAAACGCGGAAACTTAATCGAAGCTGCCACGTCTGCTATTCAAAAGATTTCTGGGATCACGCCCGAACTGTCCACCGGCGGCGGCACATCCGATGGACGTTTCATTGCACCCAACTGCCCCGAAATTCTCGAACTCGGTGGCATGAATACAAGCATTCATCAAATCAACGAACATACCCGTGTTTCAGATCTTACAAAGCTCGCGGATATGTATTGTTATATTTTAAACAATCTCATGGTGTAACTCGTATCTAACACAATGGCGCGCTCAATACCCAACGCGATCAATAGTTTCCGCAATCTCAAGAGCACTTTGACCGTTCTCGTTGTCCAAAATAAGGATATGTCCCATCTTACGTCCAGGTAAGGGACGTTGCTTACCGTAGAGATGAAGACGCGCTGAGGGGTGCGACAACACTGTGTGCCAATCAGGTAGGCCATCTCGCCAGAGGTCGCCAAAGAGGTTTATCATAACAGCCGGACGCAACAGAGAGGGTGCCCCCAATGCCAAACCGCAAATCGCCCGAATGTGTTGCTCAAACTGGGATGTTGCGCATGCACCGAAAGTGTAATGACCGCTGTTGTGGGGGCGCGGCGCAATCTCGTTGACGAGCAGACCACCTTCCTGCGTCACGAACAGCTCGACGGCCATCATACCGACGTGACCCAATGCGGATGCAATGCCAGCGCCGAGCGCCTCCGCTTCTGCCCAGAGTGCTGCTGAGAGTGTCGGCGCGGGTGCCTGGGTTGTATGGAGGACGTGGTGACGGTGAAGGTTTTCGGCGATTGGGTAGAAACGCATATTTCCGCTGAGATCGCGAGCCAAAAGAACGGAGATCTCCTTGCCGAAGTGGATGAATGCTTCGAGGATAGCCGGACGATAATCGATCGCTCCCCAAGCATCATCAAGATCCTCCATTCGATCTATCTTTACTTGCCCCTTTCCGTCGTAGCCCGATTGCCGCGTCTTGAGGACACATGGAAATCCCACGATGGCTGCGGCTTCGCGCAGGCTCTTGGCATCCAACACCAAAGCATACTTTGGCTGTGGCGCACCTTGGCTTTCCAAAAAACGGCGCTGTACGCAGCGATCCTGGACGATGCGCAGGATGCTTGCTGCAGGGCGAACAGGCTTCATCGTTTCGAGCCACTCCAGTACTTCGGCGGGAACATGCTCTGTATCGATGGTGATGACGTCACTTCGTGCAGCCAAGGCCTCGGCGGCGGTTCGATCAGCGAACTCACCTTCGATACAGAAATCCGCCACCTGCGCAGCCGGTCCTTCTCTATCCGGATCGAGCACGCCGATCCGGTAGCCCATGCGTCTGGCTTCGAGAGCCATCATGCGAGCGAGCTGCCCGCCACCAATGATGCCGATCGTTCCACCCGGCTCGATCACGCTCATAGCGTTTCCTCGAGAACAGCAGCGGTCTGCCGCGCACGGAACGCTTTAAGGCGCTCACGAAGCGCTGGATCGCCAAGCGCAAGGACAGAAGCTGCCAAGAGCGCGGCATTCGCCGCTCCAGCCTCGCCGATCGCCAAAGTGCCGACCGGCACTCCTTTGGGCATCTGCACGATAGACAGCAGCGAATCCAAGCCCTGAAGCGCTTTGGACTGAATGGGTACGCCGAGCACTGGAAGCGTTGTTTTCGACGCCGCCATCCCCGGGAGATGTGCTGCGCCTCCCGCGCCTGCGATGATCACCTGGATGCCGCGCGCTTCTGCGCTACCAACGTATTCAAAGAGAGAATCCGGGGTTCGGTGCGCCGACACAATCTTCACCTCGTAGGGAATGCCAATCTCCGAAAGCATTTCAGTGGCGCGCTGCATCGTTGGCCAATCACTCTTGCTTCCCATGATGACCGATACGCGCGGGGCCTCTTGTATTTCTATCATTTGAAAACCTCTATTTAATTACGTGGCGTGCGCCACATGTGGTAGCGACGATTAAGTTCATCCCAGTTGATGATCACTTTGCCACCATTGTTGCGATGCTGTGCCTCCCAGCTCATCAGCAGCTCAATCGTCGCATGGTCCAGGTGATCAAGTTCATCAAACTGTACGCGTAATTCACGACTCGGAGATACACGGTCGAGTGCCTCCGCGATGTCGGGTAAGGCAAGAAATGAGGCGGATCCCCGAAGGCGCATTACGGTATGGGGGCTTTCCGGATCATCCTCCATAATGACTTCGAGACGGGATAGCCGATAGAGAAGCTTTCCAACCGCGATACCGAAGCCCACCAGAACCCCTGTCAGGAGATCCGTAGTAACGATCGCGCCGATAGTGATGAGGTAGATCGCCACCTCGCTCCGGCCATACCGGCGCAACTGTGTGACGACCGCCGGGTTCACCAACTTGTACCCCGTATAGACGAGGATCGCCGCCAGGCTTGATACAGGGATGAGCCGCAGCAGCTGCGGAAACGTCACGACGAGCAACAGGATCCAGGCACCGTGGAAGATCGCGGAGAGACGCGTACGTGCCCCTGCCTGAACGTTGGCGCTCGATCGCACGATGACACCAGTCATCGGGAGTGAACCGAGGAGGCCACAAAGTGCATTACCGATGCCCTGCGCCGCCAACTCGCGGTTGTAGTTCGTTCGCGGGCCGTGGTGCATACGATCGACTGCCGTTGCGCAAAGAAGCGTTTCGGCACTGGCAACGATCGCAAGTGCCAAAGCGGCCAACCAGATCGTCGGGCTTCCGAGTTGCCATAGACTCTCCACCGTTGGCAAGATTGCCTCCGCCGCAAGGCTGTCGGGCACGGATACATGGGCGATGGGAAATTGAAAAACGTTGGCGACCACTGTGGCCACCACCACGCCCACAAGAGCACCAGGGATCATTTTTAACTTCTTCGGCGCTAGCTTGGTCCAGAGAAGCAGAGAAATGATCGTAATGATACCGATGAGCGCCGCTTCCTCGTGCGGTAAGTCACTGTTCGGTACGATGCCATTCCACAACGCTTCGGGGATCGAGAGCAGGTTCTTGATGGCGCTTCCCTTGGGTTTGTCGTCCACCATGACATGGAACTGGCTCGTGAAGATGAGCACACCTATCCCGGCCAGCATCCCGTGGATCACCGAGGGCGGAACCGCACGAAACCAGCGGCCACCCTTCAAAAGGCCCGCAATCAACTGAAGAATGCCTGCAACGAGAACGATAATCCCAAGCATCTGGAGACCATGCTTCTGCACCAATTCTAAGACGATGACCGCGAGACCTGCCGCCGGCCCGCTCACCTGGAGCGGCGAGCCTTGAATACACCCTACAACGAGCCCGCCTACGATGCCCGTGATAAGGCCGAGGGCCGGTGGGACACCCGAAGCAATCGCGATCCCCATGCACAGGGGAAGCGCGACGAGGAATACCACCACTGAAGCAAGTGCATCCGGAACGATTTTACTCATGAGATGATCTGCCCCTTTCTTCATATGGTAGCCAAATTCTCACGCCGATGTGGCAGCGCAGCAGGGATCTTTGTCTCCTGGATCCCGACAAACTGACGTAGCTCAGGATCGAACGCAAAGACCTCCCCTGTCTCGATCTTATAGACCCATCCGTGCAGGTGAATACTTCCAGCGGCCAAGGCAGCGGCAACCGATGGCTGGGTACGCAGGTGTTCGAGTTGAACCAGCACGTTCTCCTGGACGGTTGCAGTAAGAAGCGCGTTGCCTTCGAGGTGCCCGTAGTTCTCTGCCATGATCCGGCGTGTTGCCTCGGAATGACCAAGCCAATGGGCCACGATCGGCAGACTCTTTAGATCCTCCGGCTGGAGGATCGCCTTCATCGCACCGCAGTGGGAATGGCCACAGATGATGATGTCTTTGACCTTGAGGACGCTGACGGCGAACTCAATCGTTGCAGCTTCTCCGCCGGGGAATGGTCCATGCGGCGGCACGATGTTGCCTGCGTTGCGGACGATAAACAGCTCACCAGGCTCAGTCTGGGTTATGAGGTTGGGATTGATGCGAGAATCCGAACAGGTAATGAAGAGCGTCTCGGGAGATTGACCCTTCGCAAGCCCCTCAAAAAAGTCCCGCTTGAAAAAATTTCTCTGAAATTCGTGCAATCCCTGAATCAACTTTTGCATAATTCCTCCAATGTTTGGGGTAATTTGAATGTTTTTATTGTGCCTCGAGGTTCAGCTGCGCGCCGAAGCCGATCTGCGATCGCAACCCCAACCCCTTCCTCGGATGGTAGCGAGGCAATTACCCTGTTGCAGCCGCTTCGGTCGAACTCTCTCAAAAATTGGTAAAGCATCTGCGCATAATCAGTGAGACTCTCCGGTGCCTGAAGTATTTTCCTGGCAGCGACAGAATCGGGTGCTATGTCGTGAGGTAGGAGGATCCCAACCTGATAGCCGCACGACGTCAGGCGATGTGCTTCATCGATTAGCCTCGAAGGATCGACGAGGATCACTTGTGCCCGGGGTGCGTAGTGAGACCGATGGGACCCAGGCACTCGAACGGACGCTTTCGTTTGTTTTTCGGGGATCGCGCGGCCAAGTGCGTGCTCTAGATCCTCCCGCGCTACACCGCCAGGACGAAGTATGCAAAGCTCTTCACTTGTTGCATCAACGATGGTTGACTCGACGCCCACGTTGCAAAGCCCCCCGTCAAGAACAAGATCAACAGCATCTCCTAAGTCGCTTTGAACATGGCAGGCGGTCGTGGGGCTGACGCACCCAAAGTGATTGGCAGAAGGTGCGGCGATTGCACCGCCGAACGCACGGAGCAAAGCCAGGGCAACCGGATGTGCTGGCACACGCACCGCAACAGTTTCAAGACCACCTGTCACTGCCAACGGCACACGCCTGCTTCGTTGGAGAACAAGACTCAGCGGCCCTGGCCAGAAGTGTTCGGCGAGGGCCCTTGCAGCCGCAGGTACTTTTTCTACCCAGGTAGAGAGCTCGTCGAGCGATCCGACATGAATGATGAGCGGATGTGTGGTGGGGCGTCCTTTGGTCGTGAAAATGCGTTTAATCGCTGTGCCGTTTTCCGCGTCCGCACCTAGGCCGTACACGGTCTCCGTTGGAAAGGCGACCAGGCCTCCGGAGCGCAATACTTGAACCGCGCGCATGATATCGTGGGTTGGGGATGATTCTCTCACCATAGTTGAGACTATAGTCTACCTGTGGACACTTCGGTAGTTAGGTAATTTGACATTGATACTTCGGTATTTACGAAGTATCATTGAAGCCATGGAATGGCTCAATTACCATCACCTGCTCTATTTCTGGCTTGTTGTGCGCGAACAAGGGCTGGCACCAGCGAGCGCACGACTCCGGCTGGCCCAGTCCACGGTGAGTGGACAGATCCGTGCCTTTGAACAAACGCTTGGCGAGAAGCTCTTCACGCGAGTAGGCCGTCGACTCGTGCCCACCGAGGTCGGTCACCTCGTGTATCGCTACGCGGATGAGATTTTCTCACTAGGCCATGAGCTCCAAGCCGCCATCAAGGGTCAACCTATAAGTCGACCGCATCGGCTGTTTGTTGGCATAGCAGACGTGGTACCTAAACTTGTTGCGCACAGGCTCCTTGAGCCCGCTCTCAGTATCTCGGATCCCGTTCGATTGGTGTGTAGTGAGGATAAGCCCGAGCGCCTCCTTACAGCACTTGCTGCGCATGAACTTGATATCGTGATCTCTGATGCGCCTATTCCACCATCGATAAGCATCCGAGCATTTAGTCATCTTCTTGGTGAGTGTGGTGTCACATTCTTTGCAACATCGAAAATGGCGGCGGCCTGCCGAAAGGGATTTCCAAAGTCACTCGACGGCGCACCCATGCTATTGCCTACGGAGAATACCACCCTACGTCGGTCGCTTGACCAGTGGTTTGCCAGTCTTGGTATTATCCCTAACGTTGTGGGCGAGTTCGAAGACAGTGCCTTGCTTAAAGTATTCGGCCAGACTGGGCAGGGTGTCTTTCCCGCGCCCTCAATCATCGCAAACGAGATTGAACAGCAGTACAAAGTTCGTATCGTGGGCCGAACTGACGAAGTGCGCGAGCGTTTCTACGCTATTTCTGTGGAACGACGGCTAAAGCACCCTGCTGTGGTGGCGATCTGTGATGCAGCGAAGCAGGAAATCTTCGGTTTGAACAAATAGTGAAGTTGGTAGAAAGATTTACATCAACCTTATCTATTTCGTGACAGAGATTGCATCATTAGATCTCCTAAAAAAAAAATCGTCATCGCCTGCATAGGCTACCCGTTGCGCATTCATGCGTGAATTGCTTACATGCAATGACACGTCTGTCGCATAACGAGGAGAAACCCCTGATGATGTTTCAACAACTTTTTAAAACTGCGTTGCTTGCAAGCACATGCCTTGTCGCTGTTGCATGCAGTGATTCTTCGTCGGACAATCCGCCGAGTCCACCCAATGCTGCAAAGCCCACATACTATAAAGACGTTGCACCCATCATCGAACAAAATTGCCTGAGCTGTCACACGAGCACCGGCGTTGGTGCCGCAAGCGGCTATCTCGTATTTAACTCCTATGAAGCCGTGGTGGGCCATGCCAACGGCATCAAAAATGCAACATCGATGCGCCGGATGCCCCCATGGGGCGCGGTGGGCGATGGCACCTGCGGTGAATTTAAAGATTCCAAATGGATGTCACAAAAAGATATCGACACCCTTGCTTCATGGGTCGATGGTGGCCTGCTCAAAGGCAACGAAGCGGATTTTACACCCAAAGGCATTCAGACCGTGCCACGTCTCACCGGTGACATCACAGAAATCACCAACAACGTAGACTACGCCCCAAAAGCATTGGGAGGGCCAATTGCCGCATCTGACGATTATCGCTGTAATCTTGTTGCCAATCCTTTCACTGAGACAAAATTTATCACGGGATCCGATGTGCTCCCGGGCAACAAAAGCATCGTCCATCACGTCTTGGTCATGCTTGTTGATCTTGATGCCTATGTCGATGGTGCAATAGACGATCCTGAGACCACCGATGTCGATGAACGTCTTACCAACCGCGAATTGATCGACGTCTTGTCCAAAGCCGACGATACCGCAGACGGCGTGCGCGCCGGTTGGTCTTGTTTCAGCATGGGCGGATCCGTTCAAGAATTTGCAGGCGCAGGCTACGGCGGCGAGAGCATTCAAGTTGCCATGGGCAAATTGGGCCAAGCCGCATACAGCGTTGTTCCTGGAAAGATCGCTGCGTTCGTACCGACTGCAGCCCGCCCTATGCCGCTGGTCGCTGCATCCCGCGTCGCTATTCGCGGCATGCCGGTGGTTTGGGCCCCTGGTGCCAATCCGCTCCAGTTGCCAGCAGACACAGGCATCGTGGTTCCCAAAAACATGGCCTTCGTGGTCCAGACCCACTACAACCTGTATGAGCAAACAGGAAGCCCCACCGATACAACCACAATCCAATTCACCACCGCACCTACGGTCGCTCGTGCTGCAACCATTAAGCTCGTAGATCATATGCTGACCAATCACCTCACGCCAGGTGGTGCAAAATTTCCTATCAGTGCGGATCAGCCCAAAGGCACATGGGATATCACACCCGACGATTTGTCATCCATGTTCGGCGCAGGACCTCAAGTGCTAAACCAAGCACAGCTTCTAGGTTTCTTGCCGCACATGCATGCACGTGGCCAAAAGATCAGTCTCCAGCATTACAGCGAGGCCGGTGATGAAGGCGGCACATGCAGCGTGAAAGTGGATCATTGGGATTTCAATTGGCAGCTCGCCTACTACTTGAAAAATCCAATGGCTTTGGGTGAAAACCATCACTTCAAGCTGACCTGTGAGTGGAATACAGCAGGGCTTACCGAAGCCATTACACCTGGCTGGGGCACACGCAACGAGATGTGCCTCATGGGCTTCATCACGTCCGTGCCCGTATGGTGCCTCGGGATTGGCGACGCCACCTGCTCAGAGCAGCCACCTATTTAATTAAAATATTAAATTCGTCTGATAGTAAACATTCCATTTTATCATACTACATACGTATACATGCTATCATGGAAAGATCCTAGGAGGTCCTCCCATGATTCTTCGGTTCATCGTATCCATAAGCTGCTGCCTCGTCGCATTCGCGTGCGGTGATTCTTCGACGAACGATCCAACTCCCCCAGAAGACACAACGCCCACCTATTACAAAGATGTGGCACCGATCATCGAACAGCATTGTTTAAGCTGCCATGAGAGCGGCGGCATAGGTGCTGCTGGCGGGTACCAATACGATTCCTATGAAAGCGTGGTGGAGCATGCCAATGCAATCAAAAATGCAACCACCATGCGGCGAATGCCCCCATGGGGAGCCGTCGGTGACAGCACCTGCGGTGAGTTTCAACACTCGCAATGGATGGCGCAACAAGATGTCGACACCCTTGCCGCATGGGTGGATAGTGGCATGCTCAAAGGCAACGAAAGCGATTTTGTCTCTGAAGGCATTCCCGCCGTGACACACCTTACGGGCGACATCACGGAAATAAAAAACAACATCAACTATGCACCCAAACCTTTGGGTGGACCCATCGCGCAATACGATGACTACCGCTGCAATCTTGCCGCCAATCCATTCAGCGACACAAAATTCATCACAGGGTCCGACGTCATCCCAGGCAACAAAAACATCGTGCATCACGTCCTTGTGATGCTTGTTGATTTAGACGCGTATGTCGATGGCGCAGTGGACGATCCAACGACAGAGGGCGATCAACGCCTCACAAATCGAGATCTTATTAACGTTCTATCTAAAGTCGACGATGTTGATGGTGTTGAACGTGCCGGTTGGCCATGCTTCAGCATGGGTGGATCAATCCAAGAATATGCAGGTTTAGGTTACAACGGCGACAATCCTCAAATTGCAATGGGTAAATTGGGACAGGCGGCAGCAGCTGTGGTGCCAAGCAAAATTACAGCGTTCATGCCACCCCGTGATGTGGATGGCAACATTACGGGCGCACCGGTCGTCGTCACCTCTAAGATAGCCATTCGCGGCATGCCGGTGGTTTGGGCGCCTGGTATCAATCCACTTCAACTGCCAGAAGGCACAGGTATCATTGTTCCAAAAAACATGGCCTTCGTGGTGCAAACCCACTACAATCTGTATCAGCAAACAGGAAATCCTACCGACACCACCACCATAAAATTCACAACCACCACCATGGTTGGTCGAGCGGCAACCATCACACTTGTCGATCAAATGTTACGTGGGCACCTCACCGGCACGGCCCCTTTCCAAATCGATGTGGGGCACGGTGACGACAACCTATTCAAAGCATCGTGGGATATCACGCCTCAAGATCTGTCCTCGATGTTTGGCACAGGTCCTCAAGTACTTAATCAAGCAAAACTGCTTGGCCTATTACCCCACATGCATGAGCGAGGCCGAAAAATCACGCTCCAGTATTATAGCGATGCGGGCAGCGAAGACGGCACATGCAGCATCAAAGTCGACCATTGGAATTTCAATTGGCAGCTCGCGTATTACCTGACAACGCCCATGGCCTTGGATGAAAATCATCACTTCAAAATTACATGCGAATGGAATACCGCAGGTCTTGATGCACCCATCACGCCTGGATGGGGCACACGCAATGAGATGTGCCTTATGGGCTTCATCACATCGGTACCCGTATGGTGTTTAGGCATTGGCGATGCCAGCTGTTCTGATCAACCGCCTATCTGATAGAAAATGTCTTATGATATCAATACGACCCTTTTTTTTGATGCTATGTGTGGCATGCGGCACAGCACCGTCACACAATACTTCCGGCGATCCAGTGCTCATCCCCCTATTTAACCGCAATACAGAATGGACCTTTCTTGACGCGCAAAGCGACCCCTTTGCGCATGAACGCCCATCCAATGCGTCCTGTTCAGGCTATGGTTTTTATCCCGAAGATGATGGCATCGAAGTAGAAACGGGATCCGAGTGCACGTATGCATCGGCACAGCAACCGCTCGCCACGCCCATTCGTAAAGGAGATCAGATCCAAATAATACTCACCCACACCCAACTCAAAAGCTTCGATGCGGGTACAGGTCATGTGGCCATTTGGCTTGATGGCCGTACGTTGTGGGAATACACGGTTGCAATCCCGGCGCTCCCCGAGTTTGTTCCCCCCACAGAACGCGCGGTCAGTGTCTACGCCCCAGCCGATGTGGCCACTGGGAAACCCCTGGTGTTTCACATCCACAACCACGGCGTGAACACATGGAAGTTGCTAAGCCTTAACGTTGTGCATCAAGCGACATCGTTCTAAATACTTCTTCATGCTCTATCCTACCCGCGTTGTCATCATCATGTGGGCTCTCTTCGGCACCACATGTGCGAGCGACAACACCCCCATCGGAACCTGTGAAAATACCGATGTTGCATTGCTTCCCATCGCAGGCAGTGCCGATGCACCATTTACCGAATGCACAACATCCGCAACAATAACAGACAATATATGCGGAACTCTCGAAACAGATTTTACAGATCACAATGAGAACAATGCTTGGTCAACCTGTGCATCCACATCGATTCTAGGCAATACATCCAGCAGCAATGCCCGCGTTGCTGCCTATGAAGCCATGGGGGCCAAATTATGGAACAAAAATAGCACCGTTACCGTTAATGATTTTCTCGAAGCCCGTGTGATCCTCTCGGAAGATCAAGGACTCTTATCGCGTCTTGTGCGCCGCTATGATCCCCGTTTTACACCTCCCGAGAGCGCTTCACCCGACAATCGATTTTGCAGCGAAAACGCCAATGCATTGACCAGCCATCCAGATTACTGCGTAGGCCCTGCCAAACTTTTGCCGATCATCAACAGCGCCATGTGCCAGGGAAGCCTCGGCTACGAGATAGAAATCAATACAGAACGCGTCCATGCAGCACTCCAGTGGTTTTTGGCTGTATCGACCATCAAAGAATCCACAAGCTGCATCACCACCGCCGCCGATTGCGATAGCAGCTTCGCCTATTACACAGCAGGTACAGCGCGTGAACTCCCTGCGGGCCTTGCCCATGAAATTAACGCCATAAGCCCTCAAGCCCACCATCGCGTCTATGATGCCTATTTGGCGCTTGGTTGCTGGCGTAAAGAAGCCATAGAAAACGGACAACCCCTCGCCACATGCCAACTTGATAACGCTTTGGTTTATGGTGTTTCACAACTCGTCAAAGATCGTTTTACAAAGATGAAAACCGCGACCAATGATATCCTTGCAGCCCATCACGCATGGCTTAATATCATCGTGCCTTTGCTCGATCGTGAAACCCGTGAACGAAACGCGACCCACGCAAACACACTTCTCACTGAAATCGCCAAGCCCAGTGCCGATGTGAATGAAGACGCTGCCATTGCAGCCATTGATGCGGTGTACGTGTGCCCCTGATCTTCATTCTTTTATGCAGCATTTCTAGTACCGATGGTGAATTTGAACGCACCGTTTTTGAGGATCCTTCTGAACCTTGGGAAGCCCCCCCCGATCGCGGAACATCGTCCGTAAATCGCGATGATTTTGCACTGCGTTTGCCGCGTTCAGCACCTGATGCACTTCGCTACGAACCCGGTGTATTCGTGCAACAAACAGCACACGGACAAGGTTCTGCATTGATTCGAGGTCTCACAGGGCAACAAACATTACTCATGTTTGATGGTATTCGTTTAAATAATAGCACCTATCGCCAAGGTCCCAATCAATATTTCTTTACACTGGATTCACAAACCATCGATCGCATCGATGTGATCCGTGGCGGTGCATCCACAATATATGGATCCGATGCCCTTGGGGGCGCCTTACTTGCCAAACCCATTGAGCCCACGTGGAATACAAAAAATAAAATAACACCCAAAATCCTCATGCGCGCTGCCACCGCCGATGTGGAATACGGCGGACGCGCCCAAATCGACGCAACATGGAACGACCGTATTGGATTTGTCGGTGGGATCGGTGGACGCAATCTCGGCTTGCTTCAAAGTGGTGGCAACCTCACACAACCGGCCATGGTTCCGCGATTCGGTAGCGATGGACGCACCCAATTGGGTACCGGTTTTGGTGAACTCACAGCCGATGGACGTTTGGTCTTTCGCGCCAACAGCACCCACAAAATAACAGCCGCAGCCTATTTGTATAGACAAAGCGATGCACCGCGCACAGATCAATGTCCGGCCGCTTACGCCCCCTACAACGAGTGCTTAAAATACAACGAACAGCTGCGCGCATTAAGTTATGTCCGTTGGACATCAACCCCCAAATGGCGTGGTCTTCACACATCCACCAGCACACTTTCATGGCAACGACAAACCGAACGCCGATCCTTGGACCAACCCTTGGCCTATGTACAAAATAATGGACACGATCTCGTCGATGTCTTGGGATTTTCCTGGTGGGGAAATACAGATACGTTGGACCTCACACCCACCCTCCATGCAGGCGCAACATTCGGGGCCGAACATGAAAGCGAGTGGCTAACGTCAGATGCATCGATCACGTTTACAGATATCTCAGTCACACGTGGGTTAAGCCGTGGTCAATATGTTTCCGGATCCACCTATCAACATGGCGGCGTTTTTATCGATCCTTGGATCCGATGGAACAATCGCATCACATTGCGTGGTGGATCACGCGTCGGATGGGCATCTGCAAAATCACCGGGTGATACGCTCTCAGGATCCGACAGCATTGATCACACATGGCTTCCCCTCGCAGGGCACGCAGGTCTCACATGGGACGTTGCGTCATGGATAAGCCTGCTTGCGCATTTTGATCATGCCTATCGCGCGCCCAATTTAAATGATCTCACCGCACGCCAACAAACCGGTCCCGGCTTTCAATTTGAAAACAGTGCACTAAAACCGGAAACCGCCGATACCTACGAAGTGGGCTTCCGCATCAAACACCGTTTCATCCAAACCGATCTGTGGGGCTATCATACGCGGCTCAAAAACGCTGTCATCAAAGCATTGCGCAATATTTCAGAATGTCCAGCCGATACGCCCCAATGCAATGCTTCGTGGTCACGTGTACAACTCACCAATGCCGACGGTGTTTCGATCATTTGGGGTACCGAAGGCGTGATCACACTTTTTCTGCCATGGTATTTTAGTATTCGAAGCACCTTGTCATACGCCTTGGGCAAAGATTCCCATGAGATCCCACTTTCACGGATCCCACCATTCAACGGCACGGGAGAGCTCACATGGAAACATCCCCAAGGCTTTACCGCGGGCGGTGCAGTCCGATGGGCCACATCACAAACACGCCTTGCGCCAGTGGATCAGGTCGATGCACGGATCCCTTTAGGCGGCACACCTGGTTTTGTGGTGGCAGATCTCCGTATGAGCTACCGAACACGTCGTGCAATCACCGTATCGCTTGTTTTTGAAAATATTTTGAATGCGGCCTACCGCTATCAAGGTTCCAGTATCAATGGGCCTGGTCGTGGTCTGATGTTTCTTGCGGAGATAGGTCCGTTTTGGCGCTGATCGGTCGATTAAATGTTCGCATTGCACGTTGTAGCATTTGGTTGTTGGGAATGTGCAAATACGACACACGATCTCCCGTATTATCACAAAGCACTGTAAACATGAGGTTGATCTCAATCACACGGCCAACAATCCGTTTCCCCGCATTGGCAAGATCAACAAGTTCAATATCGTCGCCATAACTAAACGGTCGATACACCACCAAAATAAGTGCACAAACGGTGTTGCTCAAAACACTCCACAGTGCCACAAAACCGACGGCAAACGCTGCACCCAGTGTTGTTAAAAAAGACCACGCATTGTCAAACATCCCCATGAGGTGCAAGCCAATAAGCCCAAGCGTTATATAGATGCCCCATCGAACGAGCATCCGAATACGCAAATCTGCGGCTGCCGCCAAATTCCGCGACTCGACAGCCGCCGTCGTCGCCATGCGCAAGGCACGATAACCCACCAATGAGAGAAGCAGCAAACAGCCAAAACCGGCCATCTGATAAAATTGTTTTGTGGAAAAATTGGGGAACCAGTCGGGAAGCCATTCCATGATGGCGCATTATGCATCAAATTAAGGGCCTAGCAACGGAATATGAAGCACCCTACCCCCATCATACTCAGGTTCAGGCAAACGTCCCCCCGCCAAATTCACATTCAAGCTTTGGAAAATCAAACGCGGCATGGTGAGCTCGGCATCGCGTTTGGTACGAAACGCCACAAATTCTTCTTCGGTTGTATCCGCTTTCACATGCTTGTTCTTCAGTTTTTGTTCGCCCACCGTGGTTTCAAAGAGAAGCCCACGTGTGGCAGGCGGATAATCGTGTCCAAGAAAAATACGGGTACTCTCAGGAAATGTGTAAAGACGCTTGATTGAGGCATAAAGTGCCCTGGCATCGCCACCCGGAAAATCGCATCGCCCTGATCCAAAATCAGGCGCAAAAATCGTATCGCCAACAAACAGCGCATCGCCGATCACATAGGTGCAGCACGCAGGCGTATGACCCGGTGTAGAAAGACACGTGAGGACAATGCTCCCAAAATGTGCCACTTCATTGTCTTTCAAAAGACGATCAAACTGACTGCCATCGCAGGGCCAAGAAGGAGCCCACCCAAACATGGGCCGGAAAGTCTTCTGTACCTCAGTCACGCGAGAACCTATCACAATCGGCGCTTTGACATTCAATTCGGCACGCAAAAACTGACCACCCGAAAGATGATCCGCATGCACATGGGTGTCCAAACTGGCACACAGTTTTAAGTCATGGGCGCGCATAAACGCAGCCACTTCATGCACTGATTTCGTCGCGAGCCGTGAAGTGTTGGGATCATAATCCAGTACCGAATCGATCACGATGGCATCGTGCGTGGTTTCATCCCAAACCACATAGGTCAATGTATTCGTATCGGCGTGAAAAAAATGTTGGATCTTCATGTTGAGTTCTCTCATCTACACCGCGCCCTCATCCCCGTATGACGCTCGATCCACGATGCAATCGTATGTTCAAAATCATCCAGATCGGTGTCTGTAGATACAGCATCACAGCCCTCCATGTCCAAGCCTGCAGCCCGCAATATGACAGGATAACTCGCCATGGCACCCACCTCATCACCCCGATCCAAGCATCCCAAACCAGCCACCAATGCAGAAAAAATACCTTCCGTGGGTTCACCCTCGTCAGTCAACGCCCGTGCACAGCGAAGCATCCGGCTCGCACGAAGCACAGCGATATAACGTGTACGAAGCCCCTCATGCAGATCAATGGCCCTGGCCTCTGTCAATTGCGCCATGCCAAAAGCCCTGGGAGTCCAAGAAAAATTCACGTGGGCAAAGACATCAAGTTGACCACCAAAACGCTTGCGCGACATACGCGCACCTGCCGCAAAAAGCGCCATGCGCCCATGGGACCCTGAAATAATTTCCACCACACGGTCACGTTCGCCTGTATTGCGAAGCGCAATCACAATACCTTGGGATGTTTCAACCTGCGTGGCCATCGTTCAGTGCCACCAATCGTTCGGCACACTGCTTGGCGATGCCCATCGGTTCGATTTGAGAGGTCTTGGCACATGCCTCAAATTCTTCACGGGCCTTCTCCGTTTTCCCAAGCAATGCGTAGGATTGGCCCATAATAAAGCGTATTTGGCGTACATGCTCGTCACCCACCACCGCACGAACCGCTTCGTTTTCCGCACAATGCTTCATAAACTTGGCAGCATTCATCGACACCTGATCAGGATCTTTGCGCAATAATTCAACTTCCGCAAGCCATACATAGCCTCTGCAAAATTGTGGATTGGTAATCACCGCACGACGCAAATGCCGACGGGCCAACTCCAAATCACCTAATTTAAAATAAGCCCAACCCAGATTGCCTTCTGCAAGCGATGGCGTCCGATAGAGCAAATTATCCAGTGCTTTTTGAAAATTTGGTACCGCTTCAGAAATACGCCCCATTTCAAGCAACAGCGTCCCATAATTATTATAGGCTTCGGCAAAATCTTTTTTTAAGCCCAATGCACGCAAATAATGACGTTCCGAATCAGCAAATTGATCCATCGCTTGGTAATTAAGTCCCAATGCCTGCTGCGTGTTTGCATCGTAAGGATTGTCATTATCAGCCAAACGCAATTCCTGAAGCGCTGTACGCAAATCGTCCCGCCCCAGCGCTTCAACGCCCAAATCGTAATGAAGCCGTGCGCGCACTTGCGATTTCTCGCTCACTGCAGCCACACAACCCCAGCCTTGCAACACAATTAAAAACCCACACACTGCGTGCCGCATAGGCCCAGCATCGCAAAGATCATAAATTCACGCAAATGATCTCTTTGACCTATCCTTGCTTCGCCTTGCACGTACGAGGCATACTCGATCTATTATAGAGAGCAGTATGCAAGATGCACCGGACACCCTCCGTGCGTTCCTCGAAGCAGAGGATTTATCCCGTCAGCTGGGACAAGCAACCAACTCCGCCCACCTTCTCTTGGGTTTATTCCGGTTCCCCAACAAAGCGCGCGCATTGCTTGCCGAACGCGGGATTGTTGATCACCGTCTTGCGGATCACCTCGAACAGTTGGACGAAGAACCGAACAACGGGTTGAATGAGATCCGCCACCGCGCCATGGACATGGCACGACACGCAGGCGCCCATGAGGTCTCCACACTTCATCTTTTGGTGGCCATGACACGCCTTCGGGATTGCGCCGCATACCGCCTGCTTGCGCGCTTGGGCGCTCACATCACTGGCCTTCGAAATCTCGCTGTTAGCTATATTACCCACGATGCGCCAAGGCGGATCCGCGATGAAGTTTCAAGACAAGAGCGTCAGCCTATTTTTCACATTCCACACGTCACACGGCCTGAAGCATCCATCCATGAGAGCATCAACGACGACATTATTATGGAAGTGACTCACAGGCCCTCCCATATTTCCAAGCATACGCTCTCAGCATCGCTCGAAAATCTTGAGAACATCGCCCCCAATCTTGCAGCCTGCGGTGTTGATTTGAGCGCACTTGCTGCTGCAGGCGAACTTGATCTTGCACTCGGTCGTGCACGAGAGCTCGAAGCATTGATCGATATTCTCGGCAAACGTCGATCCAACAATCCGATTCTCGTAGGTCCTCCTGGCGTTGGAAAAACTGCGATCGTTGAAGGATTGGCCGTTAAAATTGCGCGGCGTGACGCCGATGTTGCCGATTTTCACGATCGTCGCATCGTCAATCTCGATACCGGTTCTTTGGTCGCAGGAACCAGTCTTCGCGGTGCATTCAGCGAACGTATGGTGGCCATCAAAGCAGAAGTGGCAGAAGCCGCCGGAAAAATAGTGGTCTTTATCGACGAAATTCATACCTTGGTCGGCATGGGCATGAGTGGTGATGGACCCCAAGATGCCGCCAATGAGCTTAAAACAGCCCTCGCCCGTGGCGAATTCCCATGCATCGGTGCCACCACCCACGACGAGTATAAAAAGCATATCGAACGTGATCCTGCACTTGAGCGTCGCTTTACACCCATTTTTGTCAACGAACCCAGTGTCGACGATGCAACCCTCATGCTTGAAGAAGGGATTGCTGCTTACGCAGAGCATCACGGTGTGCAGTATAGCTTGTCTGCAGTTGAAGCAGCGGTCGAACTGTCCCATCGATTTATCAACGATCGTTTTCTTCCCGACAAAGCGTTTGCCGTGATCGATCTCGCAGGATCCAGAGCCAAACGCCGCATGAAGAATGTCATCACCCGCGATGATGTTGTGCAGGTTGTCCACGAATGGACCGGTGTACCCCTCGCACGCATTTCCGAAACCGATGGCAATCGCTTGGGCAATGCCAAAGTCAATTTGAGCCGGCGTATTCTTGGCCAAACACACGCCATCGCAACCGTGGTCAGTGCCTTACAGCGTGGATTTGCCGGATTCAATTCCCAACGTCCCATGGCAAGCCTGTTGTTTCTCGGCCCCACGGGCGTAGGAAAAACAGAAACGGCGCGGGCATTGGCCGAATTTCTTTTTGGTTCGCCTGATCTCATGATCCGACTCGATATGAGTGAAATGGCCGAAAAACATTCGGTGGCACGCCTGATCGGCGCACAACCCGGTTACGTAGGATACGAAGAAGGCGGTCAACTTACGGAAGCATTACGCAAACGCCCTTTTCAGGTCATTTTGTTCGATGAAATTGAAAAAGCCCATGGTGACGTGCTCAATCTCCTTTTGCAAATATTAGGAGACGGCCGTCTAAGCGATTCACGGGGACGCATGGTTAATTTTTCAAACGCCCTGGTGATCCTGACATCTAATCTTGGCGCCCAACATGCCAGTGCCAACGGACGTTCATCCGGGATCGGCTTTGATGCTGGCAAAAGTAAAAAAGATCTCCAGCGTTACGAGAAAGAAACCTTGAAGGAAGCCCAACAGGCACTTTCACCCGAACTGTGGGGCCGACTCGACGAACGTATTGTATTTCATGCCCTCGATCCCCATGCCCTCTCCGCCATAGTGTGCATGGAACTCGACAACTTCGCCGCCTTGCTCATCAAAGATCGTCAAATTCACCTTACATGGGACGATGAAGTTGTCGCGTGTGTTCTCGCCACAGAGATTGATCCCAACACCGGTGCACGCGGATTGCGCCAGGCAGTATCCCATCTTGTTCGCGATCCCATCGCCAATGGTGTTGTGGGCGGTACCTTTCATGGCGGCGACCACCTGCATCTCACGCTACGCGCCGATAAAATCAAGATCGGCAAGCTAAGCCATGCAGAGCACAAAACGTCGGTCCAAAAACGTAGGGCGTCATGAGCCACTCGTCACACGATCCCCCAACCTAATTGCATCAATCGCATCGACAATCACCGCCGCTGAAGTATCCTTCATCACATCCACAATGAGCACACGACCCACGTTTTCTTCGGCCAAGTATTTGTGCGGACCCATCCTGTGATTGGGGATCCTTACGATGTTCAGCATTTGCCCCGCTTGAAGTCCGGCGTCCGATCCAAAATCAACATACACGAGATATCCCTGCGCCACAGATCCCGCACTGCTCGCCGAGAGAACAAACACCTGTCCTTTCACATCGACTGGCACATCGACTGGTTTTTCAGCAACCGAGATCTCGGCCCAGCGAACGTCGGCCAACTGATGCCCGCGCTCCACTTCAAGCCAGGTTTCAATCAAACGCCCCTGCACAACATGTTTGTCCACAACTTCAATACGTACAGCACCCGTAATTTCTATAATGGTATAACGCTTGCGGTGTTTTGGATGACGAACTTTTCCAACCTCACGATAGGTTGCATAAACCTTGTTCACTTCCAGAAGTGTCTTGCTGGGCTTGATAAAAACCTGATCGCCAGAACGCAATAACACGCGTTCCGGCGTCGCATTCATAATGCGACCCTGGGCCGAATGAGCACTGTCAACCAGCTGCGTCAACAAACGTACGCGATATCCTAGCGCTTCAGGTTCTTTCACAACCAAAGACTTCGTTTCGACAGGAGGCTCTCCAGGGCTCACAAGTTCCGGAGGATTTTCAACCGTGGTCTCGACACGTGCAATATTTAAAATCGGCAATGGCAATGACGACGGCGTAAAACGGATCCTGTCACCAGGATAAATCCAATGGGGATTGGTGATCTCAGGGTTGTACGACCAGATCTGTGGCCAATGCCATCCAGCACCCATATGTTTTTCACATAAATCCCATAATGTATCCCCGGCAACAACATCGGAATAAGCAGGTGCAGCAGCGTAGCTCGGCATCGCAATGAAAAGAAAAAGAATCACCAAACCACAACGCATGAGTCCCCCGCCGTAGGGGCGCTGCTTGCTGCGCCCTCTGTAGGGGCGGTTCGCGAACCGCCCTTCCCTGCTGGAGTTTCATCTCTGTATCCGCGTGGATCAAGTTATCGACACGCAATTACACCGGCCTGACGCCCCGTGCGCTCACCCAAAGCCCGATGCGAAAAATAACCTGGGCAGCACACCGTACATGCTTCGCTCTGCCAAATATGCGCATCCTGCACACCCGCACGAACCAGCAATGTACGATTGGCCTGAGCCAAATCGGCATGAGGCTTAGGAGAGCGTGCTTGCACTGCTAAAGAACCGCATGCATCGGCAATACAGGTCGCAACATCATGACCGACTTCAAAACAACACACACCAATGCGCGGACCGATGGCAACGTACAATGTGTCAGGATCGATCCCTGCATTCACAAAGTGCGCAACAGCCGAAACAACCACACCGCCCACGGTGCCTTTCCAGCCAGCATGAACTGCCGCCACCATTTTTCCATCGCCGCTTGAAAATAAAAGTGGAACGCAATCGGCTGCCAAGGTTGCAAGCACCACGTTGGGGTCCCGTGTCACAAGCCCATCGGCTGCCATTTCCAGTGGCGCATCACGGTCCACACATAGCACCTCTGTTCCATGCACCTGGCGTGATGAAAGCCATCGGGCCTTGGGCCTTTCCAGGGCATCCAAAACTCTGCGTCGATTTTCTGCAATATTCGAAGGCAAATCCCCACGCCCGAGACCAAGATTCAGCGTTGCACAATCCCCTTCAGAGACCCCGCCTACGCTCCCCGTAAAACCGTGCGACACACCAAGCGCTGTTAAAAGGGGTGAAGTAAGAAATTTCACGATTTGCTCTGCCCAATCCGCTCACCCATATGCACTGCCATACCCGGTTTTAATCCCTTGAGATGAATACGCCCTGATTCGGTAAGCATCACCACGGTGGATCCCAGTTCAAAAGCGCCCACACATGCACCCTTCAAGATCCTATGAGGTGGATGGTACGCCAACTCCCGAATGGATTGCCCAAAAACATTGCTTGCAATCGATGCATCGTAAGTTACGGTAATACGTCCCACCATGGTGGCGCCCACTTTCACAACTGCCACACGGCCCATGGTTTCATGATCGATATAGGTAATCACCCGCTCATTGCGCGCAAAAAGATCTTCAACTTGTGCTACCGCTTCTGCAAATACGGGCAACAATCGACCAGGTACCACGGTCGCTTGATGGATATTCCCCGAAATGGGCGCATGGACCCGATGATAATCTTTGGGTGAAAGATAAAATGTGGCGTAATCACCGCCTTCAAAACGTCCTGCATCCGCATCGCTGTTGAGTAATTTTGAAACGCTGTATGAACGTCCCTTCACTTGCAGCATCGTTCCCTCTGTAACCCGGCCGCACGCACCAAGTACCCCATCCACAGGGCTCACCACAGCGGCAGGATCGGGATCAATACGACGTGCGCCATGCCGCAATTCACGTACAAACAAATCTTCGAGTGTTTTATACTGTTCGATGTCCTCTGCTGCTTCACGCATGTCGATGCCTGCAGCGGCAACAAATGCTCTTTTCAGTGCAGAAACGGCCATTTTAGGAGAACGACGCCTGGCCAGCCATCCCCATCCACGCGATATCGCCCCTTGAGGCAAACGCTGCAATAACGTCACAACTGCATCACGATCCATGTTAATCTCCGTGCTCTACCTCCTCTTCGCGTCAGCGAGGGGGAGGTCGGCGCATCGCCGGGTGGGGGTAGGTTACTCTATCGCCTTGCTTCAATAAAGCGCTCAATACGTGCAATCATCTTCTCACCGATCCCCTTCACGCGGGTAAGCGCTGCCACCGATTCAAATCTCCCCAGCGCATTTCGATCTTCAACAATGCGTCGTGCAAGCGACGGACCGATCCCTGGGACCGCAATTAATTCTTCTTCACTTGCACGATTGATATCAACGATACGCATAGAAGCCGGTAACTCGCTTTGCGCAAGCAACTGCACTGGCCCTGAATCGGCATTGCGCGATTGCCGCGCACGATGGGCAAAAAACCACGACCCAAAAGAAAATACGATAAAAATAAAAGAAAGAAGCAATGCCCCACGCGCAAGTGAAGCCTTCGAACCCTGAAGCATTTAGCCACCCAAACCAAAAGCACCATGAAGCGCACGCACCGCATCGCCCACCTGTTCACGATTGATGACACAGGTAACTTTGATTTCGCTGGTGGTGATCAGCTGAATGTTGATACCTGCGGCACATAGTGCTTGAAACATTTTGGCAGCGACTCCTGCGTGCGCTCGCATGCCAACACCCACCACCGATACTTTGGCAATGGTATCATCCACATCCATGCCGACTGCACCGACGGCATTCAACAAGCCTTGCACAATCTCTTCCGACTGCGCGATATCCGAACGACCTACGGTAAACGATAAATCGGTACGACCATCATGGGCCACATTTTGAATGATCACATCCACGTTGATCTGTGCGGCTGCCAAGGCTGCAAAAATCTTTGCAGCCACGCCTGGTCGATCTTCCACGCTTCGCAAAGTGATTTTGGCTTCATCTTTGTTATGAGACACACCGCACACAACCAAGCGCTCAATATTTTCACAATCTTCTTCAGGACACACGAGCGTTCCTGGATCATCGCTAAACGTCGAACGTACACGCACGGGCATTTTGTGATTCATGGCCAACTCCACACTGCGGATTTGAAGAACTTTAGAACCTTGCGATGCCATTTCCATCATCTCTTCAAACGAAATTGTATCAAGCTTTCGCGCATCGGGACACACCCTTGGATCGGCGGTATAAACCCCCAACACATCGGTATAGATTTCGCATTCATCGGCCCGCAGCGCAGCCGCGATGGCCACAGCACTCGTATCGGAGCCACCACGCCCCAAGGTGGTCAAATTTCCCTCGGCATCCACCCCTTGAAATCCTGTCGCCACGATCACATTGCCTGCATCGAGCAATGCATGAACACGTTCAGTATCCATGGACACAATACGTGCCTTGCTAAAAATGCCATCGGTACGCAAGCGAAGCTGCGCACCGGTCATGGAACATGCAGGGATCCCCATTCCCTTAAGGGTGATCGCAAGCAACGCCGCTGAAACCTGCTCACCCGTGGCAAGCAACTGATCTGTTTCGCGCGGGTCTGGTATTTTGGCAGCTTCGTGAGCCATTTGCAGCAATCGATCCGTGTCGCCTTGCATCGCGGACACCACAACCACCAAACCGACGCCCGTTTTTCGACGTTCTGCGACCCTGCGAGCAACAAGGGCGATTTTTTCAACCGTCCCCACCGAACTGCCACCAAATTTTTGTACGACCAAGGACATAATCGACATTCTATACCACACAAACGCCATGAGAAAGAGGCGAAAAAAACATTAAGCTCGGGGACGTTTCCCTACACTGACATGCTCACGCCGACTCAGCACAGGAACAAGGCGTACAGCGCCCGCACGATTAAAAACAACACGGGTACGAATGGCGAACTGCTCTCCCGTATTCAAATCCGTGGCCAAGGTCACCATATTCACATGATAGACTTTGGACAGCGTTTCACGTCGAAAGCGTCCACGCCGTGGCACATAAAAAGCAACATCTTCCGGGGCGTCCTCAAGACGTTTTAAAATATCATCAAACGACACACGAAAAACTTCCTGCACTCCATATTCGCGCGGCAGGGGCGACTTGCCCTCTATCTCAAAAACCTGTTCTCGACGATAATGCAAAACATCTTCATTTTCTCGATGACTTCCATACACTGTACGTTGACGGTCGCGCATGTCACGAACATGTTGCGGCACCACGACTTCTTGCAAATGTCGCATACGCTCACGAACACGTCCCGAAAATTTCCCCAAACCGACCGAGGCAAGTGCACCTCCCAAAATACGACGGTCATGATCCCAAGGGTGCAGTAATTTCGCGAGACTGTTTTTTGTCCAATCCTTGATACGATCTTTAAGAACGTATGCACCCACAGCAGCGACAACAAATTTGGTATTGCTTCCCGCATTCACCGCGCCTTGCAACAACGGAATATTGGCCAACGTGGCCCACGTCGCAGCAAGGCCTGCTGCCACCATCGCGGCTGAATTGGTCACAAAGTTATCACGTGCCAGCGCACGTGTATCGATGTACAATGCTCGTTGCAATTCACGCTTGATCAATTCGATGCGATACGAATATGCCTCATGCCAATCGTTGTTTTGAATATTCATATACCCGCGCTGCATACGCCAACGGGTTAATTTTTCCGTCGCACCCGCAATCATCACCCGTAGCTTCGTCGCAGATCCCCGGTCATCATGCATCCCACGCGATTCGTCCGCAGCCAAAACAAGAGACGAAAGCGTATCATCCAGAACATTCGACACATACTCTTCAGCAAATGCCAGTGAAGGAAGTAAATCGGGATGAAGAACGCCACGAAAGGCCTGCGCTTTGGCCTCAACGCGGCGCAATGCACGCAATGCAGTCAAACTTCCCACACACAATTGCGACACTCTATCAAGACCGCTTTCTTTATCGTGCCGTTTGCTGGTTTGTTTAAGCCAACGACGAATAGAACGCCCTTCATGGCGGATCACATCAGCAAGTTCTGCACCGTACATCCTCGCAAGCGCCACCATGGCTACGCCAAGTGGTGGCTCAGGCTCCAGCAAACGGGCCATTCGTTTGCGCAAAAGACACAAGGGGTTTTTTGAATTGCATAAACTACTCAAGTCTTCGAGGGAAAGACTCGGCGCATGCAGGCGCAATAACAAACGTGCATCACGATAAAACTGTTTTTCTTCCCAAGGATGCTGATCAAATCCAAAATTCCGCGGAAAGAAAAAGTAGACATCGAGAGAGAAAGACGATTGTTGCTTTGCCGATTCAGGAAGCGGGTAAAATTGACGAATTTCCAGTGTTCGACGATCCCTGATCACCACTTCAGGCTCAGAAAACCCCACATGTCCAACTTTGCATGTTGGCCATATACGCCGTGTTTCGCCATCAAACATTTAGGCCGCCTTCAGAAAAGTGAAACCGGTCATGCGCTACGCCTTTGCTAAACGCAATCGAATTTCACCTGCATCCTGTTGGATCTCACCCCCCAAAGGCTCAATCAAAGTACGCACAATATGCAATGCCGTCGGTGACACTGCACCACGAAATTTCATCTCAACCAAAAGAGGCTCAACAAAAGAATTCAACGTGATCTCGCGATGGGGTTCCGATTTTGCACACTCCCCCAACAAAAATCCCAAGGCGACAGAAAAACGGTCATATGCATCCACCACCATGCCTTCGGTTGTCCCCGTCATATTGATCGTGACGTGATGATACGAACAGACGGCCTGTGAAAAATTAATAGCACTTTGAAGAACCTCTTGCAGGGGCACCACCCGCAATTTTGAGGGGACCAAATCGTGCATAGGCCCCGTCACACGATCAAGTTCTTCACCAAAAAAGACACCAAATGGAGCAAGTTCCGTCTGATGCAGCACAGAAACCCAACCGCGCACCACCCCACCGTATTCGGTTCCTAAATCAATCACCACGGCTTCTCGATCTGCATGCTGGGCCGCGCGCACCACAGCTTCTCGGTAGGGTTCTGAATCGGCGAGACGATACAAATTGTCTTCAGCCTCTCCCCCCACAGTGCGAAAACGTTGTTTCGCCGCCCCATTGCACGCAAGCACGGTGCGATCCGGCGCAATCACTGCGACGGGACTCGGCACAATACGGATCAACTGCACAAGCAATGCCTCTGAAGCACCTGCGTTGGCCAACCTACCGCGCAACTGGGATGCAAGACTTTTCAGGGCCCGGCCCAAATCGCCAATTTCCGTATTGTCCACATCATTAATAGGGGCAGTAAAATCACCTTCAGCAAATTTACGCGCAGACGCAACCAAACGCTGAAGAGGACGAGAAAATGTAATCGCAGCCAAAAGCGAAAGCAGCAACGCAACGCTGATCGCAAGGGCCTGGCTATTGGACAAAATCCGACGCACAGACTCGGAAAGCAATGTCAAAGAATGGATATCACTTGCTATGCGCAACACAGCGCGATGATCTTCCTGCCCTATCATTCGCGCTGCGTACAACATTTCATGACCCAGCGTACTGGATTCACGCCTTACAAATCCAATGCGCGTATCGTGAAGGCCCTTGAGATGCAAAATCGAATCATTGTCAAAAGGAAGCCCGAGCGCAACTCGGATCTCGGCACGATTAAGATGATTATCAAACAACGCAAGATTGTTTTCTTCCGAATCGTACAAAACCCAACCCGAAGCATCGATCAGGGTCACGCGTTCTAGCGACGCCGCCGAAGCGGCCCGAAGCAGATCAACACGATTCTCCTCGGGAAGGGACTGCAAGTAGGCCACCGTGCGCTGAAGCCTCGCAGCAAGCCTATAGGCCTCATTTTCAACCATATTGTCGTCAAGTTGCGCGAGCAGATAATATCGACCGGGAAGAGAGCCGGCCAAAACCAGCGTAAGAAACGCAAGCAACACTTTGATAGGATAAGGAATACGAAACACTTCATCCCCATTGTACGTAAAAATGAACTTCAACGATAGTGCGTCATCGCGGCACAGGCAAACCCGACGAAATTCTTTCGCTGCGAAATACCTCAATAGACGATTCAAAAGCCTGCACCACATGGGGGTCAAACTGTCGGTCCACACCCCGTGCAAGTTCTTTCATGGCAATGAAATGGGGCATCGCCCGACGATAGGGCCGATTGGATGTCATGGCATCGTATGCATCAGCAACCGATAAGATCCGCGCTTCCAATGGGATCGACTCGCCATCAAGACCGTCAGGATAACCGCGTCCGTCAAAACTTTCATGGTGGTGATAAATGCATGGGACCAAATGTGACAAAAAAGGGATCGGCGCGATGATCGCCCGACCTTTGACGGGGTGCTGCTTGAAAGCCAAATATTCATCACGCGTCAGACGCCCTACTTTCCCAAGCATTTCTGAGCGCAATCCTATTTTTCCAATATCATGCATCAAACCACCGTGGGCCACCGTATCGACCACCACATCACCGAGGCCCATGGTTTGGGCAATCAAGGCAGAATACATGCTCACGCGATCGGAATGCCCATGGGTATATGCGTCTTTAGTCTCAAGAGCACGGGCAAAGCCCGCCAGTGTTTGTGTGAAAACCCCCTGCAATTCACTTTGCATACGCGCCGACTCTAAAGCTTCTGAAGCGCGCGACCCAAAAACCGCCAAGCCTTTGCGTTGCCCTTCGGTAAACCCGTTTGAACACTGCGATGCTGCTGTAAGGATCCCAAGCGTCCGTCCATCGGCACGCAATGGGACAGTCATCGACGTCACAGAATCACGCATCTCACCAAAACGCGCTCGTTCCCGAAAGCCTGACTGATTTTTTTCATCCACAAGCTGTAAGGACACGGCATCAGCACCCAAATTTTGACCTGCCGTGCGCAGCAATAATGCAAGTTGTTCATCGAGTGGCATGCCCGCAGAGAGCGCCTCACTCATTTCGTAAAATCCTACCAATTCGCGCAAAGCAAGATTCTCACGACGCAACCGTTGTCGTTCTAAAACGCGCGCGATCACAAGCATCACATCATCGGGCTTAAACGGTTTGAGCAAATAATCAAAGGCACCATGTTTCATGGCCTCAATCGCCGTTTCCACGGTGCCAAAGCCTGTCATCACCACACATTCAAGATCGGGATCTTCTTCCTTCGCGCGCCGGATCAATTCAACACCCGTCATGCCGGGCATTTTCAGATCGGTGATCAACACATCGATGGATTCCGCGCTAATAATTTTAAGCGCCGCATCGCCTTGGTGCGCACACAACACCGTGTGACCCTCATACGTCAAAAATTCGCGCAGAATATCCACGATGAGAGGTTCGTCATCGACCACCAGGACACGACCACGTGGAAGCAGCACAGATTTTTCTTGATTCAACATCGCTTATGGGAACGTTTGACAAATTTTACTTCAAAGAACTAGGGTCGCATGTGGGGGAAAATAGCGTATGCGCATACCAATATCTCTGATTTGTGTATTTTTATTCTCTTGTGCTGAAAATGCATTAACTTTCGATAAGACACGCCGCGAAGTGCTCACACAAAATGCTGCAGCAAAAATCGATATTCTCTGGGTCGTAGATAATTCAGAGAGCATGCAAGAAGAGCAAGATGGCTTGGGCCAATCCTTTCGCACATTCATCGACGCATTGGTCACAACCGGTGTTGATTTTCACATCGGCGTCACCTCCACCGATCCCCGCGATGCTGGACAATTGCACAGCCCCGTGGGTGTACGCGTGATCAGCAACAGCACTCCCGATCCCGCAGCAACATTTTTACAAAACGTCAAAGTGGGAGTCCAAGGGTCTCGATCTGAGAGCGCCTTTGCAGCTGCAAGTCTTACCCTTGGCGAAGGTCCCAACTGGTCTCCACACGATCCGCCTTCACCCCCGGTGGTCAACGCAGGTTTTCTACGTTCCGATGCTGCCTTGTTTATCATCATGGTCAGTGATGAAGACGATCAAAGCTTTGGCCCTGTGGGTTATTATTATCGTTTGTTTGATGGTTACAAAGGTGCGGGCAACGAAGGACGCGTAAGCGTATCGGCCATCGTAGGCCCTCTGGCCACAGCAACAAGCGCTGGGGGGTGCACCCGCCTAGGACGCGGCCAAGCCCAACCAGGAAACCGTTACGCAGAACTCGCAGAACATACCGGCGGTATCGTCACCAGCATTTGTGATGACTTCAATGCCTCACTTGCGGCACTCTCCCTAAGTGCTGTGGGACTGCGTTCTGTATTTTCTTTGGACAAACATCCCAATCAAAACGGTTTGGTTCCATGCTCTGGAAGCACAGCCAATGGTGGCAACGACTTCATGTGCGTTCACGTCAATGATCAGTATGTCGCGCCGTCCAACGATGGACACAACGGCTGGTACTACGATGCAGAGCACAATGCCATCGTCTTTGGAACCAACAATATCCCGCCGCCCGGCGCGCAAATCACCGTGAAATTTATGGAGTTATCGTTATGATAAACATGGTCAAAAACCTATTTTTATCGTGTTTTATTGCCTTTTTTGTTTTTGGATGCACAACACCATCTTCCGGCGGTGGCTGCAGCAAAGACACCGATTGCGCAGCCGGTTTCGATTGTGATCTCACGCGCAATACGTGTGCATGTCTCACTGACGATGTTTGCAAAGACGGCGAGTTTTGTAACTCGCTCGGTCAATGTCAGCGTCAACCCCCGTGTCGTGGCAACGATGATTGCCCCAGCGGATTTATTTGCAACGCCGAAGGCCAAGGTGATGTCTGTATTCCCGCAGGCCATTGCGGTGCCGACGTCCATTGTCGCATTGGACAACGCTGTGATGTACGCGCAGGCACATGCGTCACAGGATGCAGCCGCAAAGAAGATTGTCCACTCGGACATGCGTGTGTCGCCGGATCATGCACACCTGGCGCATGCCAAATTTGCCCCATCGATCCCGAACCCAACGCAAGCTACTGCAGCTATGGCGATCGTTGCACTTCCGATGGACGTTGCCTCCAGCACCCCATCAAATCGTCTCTCTGCCAAGCTTGCGGCCCTCTTCAACGTTGCCCCACAGGCAGCACATGCCTCATCGACAATGAAGGAGGCAATTACTGTGCTCCGCAATGCCAAATAGAATCTGATTGCCCGAGTGGCTATCAACAATGCAGTGGCTTATCTTTGGTAACCACCGAATGCAGCAACGACAGCGGCTGTTCCGGTGGACGAAAATGCCTCAAAGGTGGCGAGGAACGTGGCTTTTGTGAATGTCTCAGCACCAGCGAATGCGGGATCGGCATAAGTATTTGCACCCAGGGCGCCTGTATGGGGACAGGTTTCTCATGCACAACAAATGCCGATTGCGGCGCCGAATGTATCCAAGAACCAGGTCCCGATGGACGCGTCTACGGTATGTGCAGAACCCGTGCCCATGCCTGCGGCAAGCAAGATGGATTCACCTGCAATACATTGCGTTCAAGCCCTGCCGCATGCACAGCCACCCAAGATGATCCTGGACCCCTGTAAAAACGCCCCCGCATCATGATATCCTGGTCGTGCAATGGCACCACATCCACGTCTCCCCATATTGTCCTCACGACGTTCAGGTATGGCACAGCCCACCCATGAAATTTCATCGGCAGGCGAGCGTCCTGCGTGGCTACGCGTCACGCTCTCCAACAATGAAACCTATCGAAGTGTTGAAAAGTTAGTCCACGACAACAAACTCCATACGGTATGTGAAAGCGCCTCATGCCCTAATATCGGCGAATGTTGGGCCAATCGCGCCCTTACAATCATGATATTAGGCAACGTATGCACGCGTTCATGCGGTTTTTGTGATGTGGCAACCGGGCGCCCTGGTCCTGTCGATCTCGAAGAACCTTTGCGTGTGGCAGAGGTTCTGAGCAAACTTGATTTGCGCTACACGGTGATCACCAGCGTCGATCGCGATGACTTGCCCGATGGCGGCGCGTCCATTTGGGCCCAAACCATCACAGAAGTGCGCAAAACCTGCCCTGGCATGGAAATAGAAGTTTTGGTCCCAGATTTTAAAGGCGATAAAACTGCCATAAGTACCGTAGTTACAGCTTCTCCTAACGTTTACGCCCACAATATTGAAACCGTCGAACGCCTTCATCGTCCCGTACGACCCCAAGCCAAATACCAACGAAGTTTGGACACCTTGGCCCATGCTCGCGCCTTAGGTGCCGTCACCAAATCTGGGATCATGCTTGGCCTTGGCGAAGAAGACCACGAAGTCCTTGCCACCCTGCGCGATCTCGCAAATTCCGGCGTTGAGGTCGTTAATCTCGGTCAATACCTGCGTCCAAGTCTCAACCATTTGCCGGTCAAACGCTGGGTCACCCCCGAACAGTTCGCCTTTTTCAAAAGCGAAGGTGAAAAGATGGGTTTTGCTCACGTAGAATCCGGTCCCCTGGTACGATCATCCTACCGCGCAGATCAGCAAGCCGCCGCGGCCAAAGCCGCAAGAAACGCGTAAGGTGTCGTAAACTTTATCCATTCCATGGACATGAACCTCCATTTTTCGCTACGTTGCGCACATCACACGTAGCGGCGCAGCTTGCTGCGCCATGATAACAACCCGGGAGTATTTCCACATGCATCGTTTTCGTCTGCTCAGTGTACTTTTGATCACTGCCTTAGGTGTTGGAGCCTGCAAAAAAGATCCATCCCAAGCCGCCGTTGCCACTGTTGATGGGCAAGCGATTACCCAAGGCGCCTATGATGCCGCACTTAAGCAAACCCTTGAGCGCTATCAAGGTGCCGGCGCAGCGTTGCCACCGGGCCTCGAAGAGCGCCTAAAAGAAATCGTTCTGCGCCGTTTGGTGGACGAAGCCATTGTGGCCAAAGCAGCCAAAGACAATAAGATGGAAATCTCCGATGCCGATCTCGATGCACGCTTTGCTGAGCACCGCGATCGTTTCGCATCACCTGAAGCCTTTGATCGTTTTCTTGAGCGCTCACACACCACAGCAGCCAGCATGCGCGAAGAAATGCGTCAAAGCATGTTGCGCGACAAAGTTGTAGAAAAGCTTGCAGGTCCTGTTGAAGTCAGCGACGAAGAAATCCAAAAGCAATACGATGAAAACCCAGGACGCTTTCGTCAACGTGAACGCCGCGAGCTAAGCCGCGTGGTGGTTCATGTTGCCAAGGATGCCGATGCCACCACACGCAAAGCAGCCAAAGCAAAAATTGAAGCTATTCTGAAAAAAGCAAAAGCCGGTGGCGATTTCGACGCACTTGCAGCAAGTGAATCAGAAGGCCCTGCTGCCAAAAACGGTGGTAAAATCGGATGGTTTCATCGTGGCCAGTTTCCTGCAGATTATGACACGGCAGTATTTGCAACTGCAGTGGGCAGCATAACACCTGTGCTTGAAACACCCCTTGGTTACGAAATTGTAAAAGTATTGCAAGCCGAAGATGAGCGTCAAAAGACACTTGAAGAAGTAAAAGAAACAATTCAGCGCTCACTTCTTGCACGTGAAAAAGCAGAGAAGCGTCGTGATGTGCTTCGCGATTTGAAAGACAAATCTAAAATTGAATACATGATCAAATTCGAGCAACCCGATGCCGCTTTCACGAAAAAAGACGGTGCGCTCGAACCCAAAACAGAAACAGCTGAGGCTGGCGCCGGTGCCCCTGTGCAAGAACAGCCAGCAGCCGTTGCGCCAGTTGCAGCACCTGCACCAGCGGTTCCACCTGCTGCCGTACCGACACCTGCCCATTGATTAGATTTTAAAATCGATATCTCTACCACCAATAAAAAAATCAAACTGAATCACGCGCGCCAAAAATTTCACGCCCATGGTATCGTCACTTTTTGTGACCTCAACACCCATAGACGGTGCATAACTTATATTTTTGGTGATCTGAAAACGCTTTCCAAACAAAGCCTGCCACAAAAATGAAGCATCGCTAACCGAACCGAGCACTGTTCTTTTATAATAGTCCAAACCCAAACCCGTGCTCATAAAAAATGCTTTACGCAAATCGCCATTGGTACTGTAGTTTAATATTGCACCACCCAGCATTTGGAATGTCGCATCATCGGTGCCACCCTCTTTCCGGTAAGTCGAACCCATAGAACCATAAACCTGCACATACCGATGCAATGTATAGGCGTACTGCGCCTGGAGGCCGATATTCGCAATCGTCGCACTCCCACCCGCATTGCCGCTCATTGTTCCCGCACCAAAATCCAGCACCGCTGCCCCACCAATCATATGACGTGGTTGCGAGGGCAAGCTATGGGAAAGCAGTGGATCGTCAACCAGTGCCTTGCGAGCCGTACTTTTGCCCTCAGACTCAGCGTTTGATTCTGATTTTTTAGTGTCTTGATCCGAGGATACAGCACCAAGAAGGAGGAAAGATGCGAAAGCAACATGTAGCATGCGTAAGACTCCGGGGTTAAATGTCCCCCGGAGTCTTACACAATCGGCTATTCTTGTACCACACCAAAGGTTGGTTTCTTCGCCAGTTTCATAATGCTTTGCAGATCTTGAAATGCCGCACGACGACCATTGAGGTGATCGGGGCACCCAACTTCAGGAAACACCTTTCGACGTGCCCAGAAATTGCTTGCAGGAACAACCGTCGCATCAGGATCGATGCTAACACGATTGCACACCGTCACCGCATCAGGTTTTCCATCAAACACAACCCCGATATTTCTCTGCCCGTTGTCCGCACGTACAAGGTCTGCTTCCGTAGATGATGTTCCACAATACCCGGGTTCAACCACGCGAGCACCGTCGGCAATATGCACTTCACCATCATAAGTCGCTTCAACAGGCATGCCCGTCAATGTAAACGCTGGCGCCCAAACCTGCTCATAAGCACGAACATTTGAAATGCCGCATGACGTAGGCACGTTGTTATAGTCGCCAGTAAATGGTCCTGAGGGCAGCGCATCGTAGAAATTTACCAGGTAGGCGCTTTCAACACAATGATAGCCGCTTATGCCATCACAATCACTCGAGCTCAGACATTCGCCGCTATCAAAGAAGCAGCTCCGGCCATTGCTCACTGAACCGGCAGGACCATAAGGCAACAACGGCGTCTCACCAAATACCCGCTGTTGTACCGCTGCATCGTCACCGTGTGCATATGCATCGGCAACAACCGCCCACAAACGATAGACGCCCAAATCAGCATTGCCGGGTGTAGCGGCCATGGCTTGCTCCAGCCATACCTTCAGTTCTTTTCCGTTTGTAGCAACCTGCCACAAAGCTTTGGAACGATCAGCCCAAGATGCTTTGTACAAACTCCGACATGTCAACGAGCTACCCGTGATACTGTGATCAACAAGCACACGACAGAAATTATCCCAACGTGTTTTGCTTGAACCGAGCCACTGCACCAGGCTTTCAACACCCACTTGGTTCTGCATCATATCGCGCTCATCGTACGAGACAGCCACATTGCGTGTTTCAAGCTGCTTCGGATTGTACTCAATCGAGGCATCGTCATTGTAAACATAGGTCGACGCCACATCCACGCTGAAATCAGATCCAAAACCACGATCTGCCAAAAGCTCCAACACTAGAAGCTCACTGCGATAAATTGCCTTAGCATGCGATCCAGACACGTCCAGTAGCGTACCAAGACCCGACATTTCCCATGCCATGAAGTCAGCCACGTGCTGCACACGCGTTTGGCTTGCAGGAACACCTGATACCGTATTGGATACCGGACGATAACTCACAATACCATAATCATTCGCATAAGAAGTGACAGGACGCGCATCGCACGTCACACGCCCAAGCAAAGCATCATAATGCTTTCCGGCCGCTGCATTGATAGCATCACGATAGGCTTTCGCCCCAGTGCTATTCCATTCCGACGAAACCGCAACGCCTGTCTCTAGCAACAATGCTGTCAACTCCGCGTTGAAACCAGCTGCCGCTACCGGCAATACACCCGTCGCAAGACTTACCTGCAGGCGTGGCAAGGTCGTCTTGAACGCTGCAATACCCGCATTAAAGTCTGCAAACAAAAGCTTAGCTTTGTCAGAAAGTGTGTTTCCGTAAATTTCAGAAACAATACCCGCGACACGCTCAGCATGCATATCGGCATCAATCCATGCGTTGAGCTGATGCGACACAACATCGGCCACACCACCTGTTGCACGACCTTCGGTTGCACATGAGGTAAGCGTCGCATCAAGCGATTGCACTGAGGTACGTGTAACCGTTCCGGTCATACCCATGAGGTGATGAACCAAAGCACCGTACGCGCTACCCAATTTAATGCGCGAAGTACGTGCATCCGCAGCAAGAATACTTTCGACACGTCCCTTACGCACATTTGTCAAATGTGTCTTGATAGACAATTCAAGCGCATCAGTTGGAACATTGAGGCCCGTAGCAACGCAACCATGCCACGCATTGCCATCCGTTGCCATCGCAGCCGTTCCCGTTGAAGAACGCACAAACATCTCTGAAGCAAACGTCACTGCCAACGGATTGGCACTGGCGTCTTCTACCAATATTTTCGAAGTCACTGCTCCCTGAGCATCTGCAACTGGATCCAACGCGATATATTCATGATTTGAAACAGGCACCACAATCGCAGTATCACTCACCGCAACGCCTACCGCTTCAGTCACCACATCTTCAATCGCCACATAGGCAAAACGCACCACCTGATCGACATCATCCACTTTGAATGTCTCACCAGGTGCCGGGAAATCCACAATCACCGCCTCGGAAGCCTCATAAGTATTGGCCATCAATCGCGCCAACACCACATGGGTCATCGTCGCAGGATCGCTGTCGCTCATCACGTCAGCGCTCACCACACGCGTTCCATCAAAGGTCAAACCTGTTGATGATGCAATTTGCGCCTGGCCATGAAAGCCATCCACAACAACATCCACACAGCGAGCAACGGTTTTACCGGGCACATCCAATTCAGCACGCAAACCAAACGTGCCAATTGTTTCACCAACAACCAACACGTTGCCATTTTTCAGAATGGCTTTTTCGGCGTCATCCAATGCTCCTGCACTGGTACAATTATCAACAAGGACAACACCTATCATTTCATCGCCAGCCGAATGTCCCGTAAACATCGTTGCGATATTGCGGCGTTCAAAACGTCGCAAATTCCACGTATTGGTCGTTGTATTGTAACTTGGATCATTGCCTGCGACCGTGATGTCAATCGAAGGCTGTATGATATTAATCGTCTTCGTCGCCAACTCATGCGACACGCCATCGCCGCCCACATAAGCGACCTTCAACGTCGACGTACCTTGCAAACCAGGAACAGTGAACGACACATCGGCACCACCAGCGGTTTGCGTAGCCACCAACGCTGTACCATCAAGCGTAAAATTAAACGTCACTTCACGATTGGATGGTCCTGACACACCCACTGTGGCTTTGATGCTATCACCTGCATTCACAGACCAATCAGCACTTGTAATAGATTTCCCGCTCGTTTCATTCATAGCAGTCAGCGTTACTGGCTCCAGAGCATTGGCTTGACCGACAGCACGCAATGTAATCCCAGCAATCTGCTGTTCTGCCACGCCGCACACCGTGTAGCTCTGAGTCACGGCATGCAATGCATCAAGCGTGGCATCATCGGCAACAGCCGATCCAACGGCAACAGTCAATCCTGTATCAACCAGCGACGGCCCCACAAAGTCAAACACACCAGCAACTTCGGCTGAATCACATGTCGATGCGGTCATTTTTACATTATAGAAATTCTTTTTCGCTTCATTGTACACCGGCGCATAATGGGCTGTGATCCAACGCGAACCCGTGCGCGGCGTGCCAAGCGTTAGTGGAACATCAATCGTTCCACCAGCAGCAACATCAACTGCGGGCAATTTATCGGCAGCCATGCTCCCCGCCACAAGTCCTAACAAACGAGGATACACTGTCATATTAAATTCAGCCGATTTTCCTGAACCATGCAGTGCTGTGACTTTCCACGCACCCACTTCGCTAGGATATATCGCCAACGATGCGCCCTGTGCCTCAGCAAGCTTGACATCACCATGCGACAACACGACGGTATTACCCGTCTTTGTTGCGCTGGCAGCCGCACCATCAATAGAAATAGACCAGGTAAATACCTGATCGATATCGGCAATGGTATCACGAGAATTCAGAGCTTGAGCGTTCAAGTGCGTCGCAAGCGCCTCTGTGGCGTGATACAAAATAGGCGTTCCCAACGTATTGCTAAAACCCACACTTTTCGCAACATCCGCTACCGTAACAGTGACATCGCTATGCACTGCAGCAAAATCTTTAAGCGACGCGCGCAACATCGGTGTTCCAAGCGTTGTTGGCTCAAATGTATCGCCTTCTATCGCAGTATACGAACCATCTTCACCACGTTTCGACCAAACAAGTTCAAAGCCAGCAAATGTTGCAGGCAACGTAATAACATCGCTTTGCCCAGCAAGATCCAATTCCACTCGCGCTTTTGGAAGCAATACTGCCGCATCAAGTCTTGGATACACTTTAATAGTGATAGTCGCGCTCTTCGTTGCATCAGCCAATGATGTTGCTGTCACAGTTTGCGAACCATATGCACCATCAAGCACATGATAAGAAACACCAAGAGGTCCTGACTCTCCGACCAGTAACCCTGCAGGCAACGCACCTGTTTGGCCATCAAGCGCAGTAACCGCACCGAATGTCAGATCAGCAACAGATTGATCCGCAAATGCGGGCAATACGCTAGCAGAAAAAGAGATCCCCGATGCTGGATAAATAGTTGCAACACTATCTGCAAATGGCACAATCAAGGATCCAGATGAAATATTAGGAATCAACGCAACTGAAGAGACAGGTGCATAGTTACTCAGCACATTAAAGCCAAGCGATGCGACAATGTCAGCGTCCGCCTCAACAACCGTGTTCAATGCGGTCAATGCAATCGCCACCGCACCTTCACCACTCAAAGCATAAGTACACAGAATATTACTGCAACCCGCTTCAGGCGCAATCACTGTTCCACCGTAGGTCACCACGATACTCACTGGATTTGCATTCGCTGTATCAAGTTTGGCATCCGAAGGAGAAACCGAGACATCGCTAATACGCAACATCGCAGGTGTTCCAGCCGCATGTACTACCACAGCACCGTTGCCCACCGATTGAGCGTCTACGCTAACTTGATAATTGATAGATGTGGCTTTGGGACGCTTCACTGCATCCAAAGTGAATGACTGAAGCACATCATCACCATCTTTACTGTCCAAATCATATCCTGGAGCAGTCGCAATCACTTTAAGAACATCACCAATATCCGCCGCAACAGGGGCATATGTGATCTTCGAAGCACTCACGGGTCCTACAGCCACGGTATTGTCTGTAATATTCAGGATACGTAAAGTAATATCATCATTACCAACAACGACGGGACTGGTCATCGCGGTAACAGTCACGGGTACGCCCATACGCACAACATTTGCGTCTGCAACAAACGACGTCACTTTAGGATAAACACGAAGAGAAATCGCAGAGCTAACAAGGTCCCCCACGCGCGCACGAACCATAGCAGTCCCCAACTCAAGTACTTGAATAGCACCCGCTTTGCTGATGCTTATTGGCACTGGCGTTGACGATTGCACTATTTCCCATTCAGGCACTTTCGAAGAAAGATCTACTTCATCCGCGTTTTTAATTTCAGCCAAAACCGACAACGCTGCACTTGAATCAAAAAGTATGGCATAATTGCCCGACGCATCTTTGCCCGACGGAAGCCCCGTCTGCGCAGCTGCAAGCGAAACACCCGTAGGCTCGGCGCCAATCATCTGAAGACTGTACGTCGCTGTCTGGACAGGCGTAAGCTCGCCTGCATCACGATACTGGGCAGTAATTGTTACACGAGGATGCGTTTTAATATCTTCAAATTTCAAACCATTTGCCGAACGCAAAATATTACCATTTTGAATTGTTGCAAACGCCGTATTATCAACCGTAAACTGTAACGAATCACTACCCGCAATGTTCGCCGGAGAAAATATCGCTGTCACTTTATCGTTTACCGATGCAATGCCAGCCTGAAGAGCCACATCCTTGTTCAACACCAATGATGCAATACCGTCCAACTTAGTCAACCGAGGCACAACGCGCACCGTCGCAGTATCCAACACCGTGTTCCCGGTCTTTAATGTCACTGTAACATCAGCAACATCACGCGCCTCATATTCAGCCTCAACAGCGACTAACCCTGTGCCAATCTCAATAGAAATCTTTGAACGATCTTCTAGAGTAGTACCCTCTGGAAATTTCAAGCTATTCGTATCGTATTCAAAAAAAACATTGCGCCCTGCGATCACCCCATGAACACCACTCACCCCGTCAGCAAAACTCTGCGCTTCACCAGGAATAATTTCCCCCCCGATGAGCGACATGCGCAGCTTACCCTCCGTAGGCTCCTGTGCAATGCCATCAGCAGGCAAATTCACCAATCGGCTAGCCGTACGTCCTGTAACCGCATCACGAAGCGTAATGGTCACTGGCTCGGCACTCGCCAAGTCCGCTTTACGTGTTGCTGTCATCGACACCGCATCTATGGCAACATCATCGGTCGCAACGCCATTACGTGTCACTTCCGCAGTCAACACCGCACTCTTGTCCGCTGGGAAAAAAATGGGGCTTAGTTTCACGCCTGTAGCACCCTGGGTAAGTACGCCAATATCGGCAAATTTAATCAATGCCGCCAAGGTATGCCCGCTCACGGAATCATTCACATTGCCACTTTTAGCAGTCACCGTAAACGCATCTGACCATTCATTCAGCGTAAATATTGTACTGAAAACTCGCTTACCATTTTCGACTTTTTCGGTAACCGATCCCTGCGAAAGAATTTTACGATCAAAATCCCAGACCAACGGCGCATTAGAATCCTCAGGTGTCGCGAAAGCCGTTACCGTAAAACTGCCATCAATACCCAAAATCGAATTATTTACAAAAATACCTGTTTCGCTAAAGGGTAAGGTATGCGTCAAAGTGATCGCTTCGATATCCGATGGCTTGATCGATAAACTAACAACCGACTCCAATGTACCAAGTTTCGCTTTTATCTGTGCATTCCCGCCCATAACCGCACGAAATTCCACATGGTCATTACCATCGGCATCAACACGAATTAAAGAGCCAGCGGGTGTCACCGAAAAGATGGCACCGGTAACATCTACATTCGCTGGATTGGTAGCAAGCACCAGCGCAACTGTACCGCCAACATGAATATTTGTTATATCTGCACCACTGGCGGCCTGAAGCGTTATAGTAGTGGCAGGCTCCACAGCTGTAACAGTAAGCGGCACGGTCGCCTTGGCAAGAGGATTTGATTTTGATGTGACAGTAAGAGTGGCCCTCCCCGCCGCAAGAGGTGTCACTGTAATTTTAGTAGCATCGAGCATAGCAACATCGAATTTAATGATACCTGTCGGCTCAACACGCCAAACCAAGTCATGAATTGCATTTAAAGGCTGCACCGTGGCACGTAGCACAACAGGCATAGCATCTGCGCGCATCTGCACATTCGCCGGAGATACAGTGATCATATTTGGCAATACTGTTTCGCTCTTACCACACCCTGCAGCCCCCACGGCCATCCAGAGAGCTAGCACCACACGGCGACAATTTGCTATCAACATGACATATCCTCTTGAACTACAGATTATTAAAGCGAGCAGAAGCTGTATCTCTGCCCACATCTAGTTGCGTAATAAGATTACGTAAGCGCCCATCCGTTTTAACCACAACGAGTCAAAGAATTCAATCAGGGAAGGATACTTACAGCTAGAAGAAAAATCAGGAAGCAAATGAATAAAAGGACTTATTGGTTTTTATGGAAACTTTATTCGGTAGGATAAAAAAAAACCCCAAAGTACGGATACCTTGGGGCTTTTCAAATTAATTTCGGCAGTGACCTACTCTCCCACACAGTCTCCCATGCAGTACCATCGGCGCGGACAGGCTTAACTTCCGAGTTCGGGATGGGATCGGGTGGAACCCTATCGCTATGACCACCGAA
>SYDY01000090.1 GCA_005801425.1 Bdellovibrionales bacterium
CAACGCAGGAAAATCCACGTTACTCAATAGCCTAACCACCAGCGATGTTTTGGCGGCCGACAAACTGTTTGCAACGCTTGATCCTATCACCCGTCGGCTTCGATTTCCCAATGAGCGTGAAGCTGTGCTTATTGATACGGTGGGTTTTATCCGTGATCTGCCTGCCGATCTCATGCGCGCGTTCCGAGCGACACTCGAAGAGCTTGAAACGGCTGATATTCTTTTGCATCTGCTGGACGCGAACGATCCTGACAAGGCTGGAAAGCGCAAAGTGGTTGATGACGTGCTGAAAGAGCTCGGATTAGAAGCTGTTCCCCAGATCCTTGTGTACAATAAAGCTGACCAGATCGAACCTGTCATGGCAGCGGCAATGGCACGGCGTGATGGGGCCATGTGCATTTCAGCACTCAAGGGCGAAGGGTTGGAAGAATTGGTGGCGTGTGTGGTGCGTATGTTGTGGGGAGATTCGGGTTTGGCATTGCGTGATGAAAACGTTCAAGAAGCCGAGGAGCCTAACGCATTCGATGAGGTGAACCAGTTATGACAGGAACGGGGCCAGAAGACGAACTTCAACGTTATTATACGCGCCAGGATGAAAAGCCAGGACAGGTGGGGTCCACCTATGCACCCACCGATCCACGCAACTCCAAGCCGATTGGTGGTGTGAAAATTGGCGATGAATTTGTGTTCATGACAACCGCCGATATTCCAAAACTGCAAATTGAGAAGATCATCGCAGCATGTCGTAGTATTGTCAGTGGTAAGGGCGCCTATGCGGCATTGGTTTATTTGAGCCGCAGCCGTGTGGATGACATTGAAATTTTGTTTCAATCCACCGAATCCACGGATGTTAGGCAGCGCTGGGAGCGTCTTTGGGTGCTGAGTCCCTACTTCTCGCGTGTAACACGGCACCCTGAAGGTCGTGATATGCTGATCACGCGTATGAGCGAGGATTTATCGGCGCTTCAATTGTTGAGTAAATTTTTGGAGCACAAAAACGATTCCGTAAAACGTATTTTTAAGCGTTTGCATGACCCGTTAATCACCATGTTGTTGCGTAATTTACACACAAATCAAAATGACACACGCAATCGCAGTATGGTTGTTGAAATCCTTTCGGCTTTTGAGCGTGATCGCAAAGTACTCCATACGCTGCTTGAAGGAATTCCTGAAATACGTGATCCTGATAAAATAATCTCTTTGCTACAAACCCGTCAGAAGCCAGGTTCGCGCTTGTCACCGGGTGTGATCATGCAGCGACTACAAGATATGGGCAATGATTAGATCCTAAGGCAACGGCTCGTATTCGATATCAATGGCATTGGGATTGATTGTCGCAAGCCAACTCTTTGCAATTAGCGCACGGCGATCTGGATCAAAGCGTATCGCCGGAATGAGTCCAATATCATCGACGCTGGGGTGTTTAATATATGCTCTGACCTGCTCTGGCTTGAAAGAACGTGGCATATGCCGCATCATTTGAAATGTGATGCTTGCGGCGATGTATCCGTAGAGTGATGGATAACTTGGGCTTTCCTCGGGGAAATATTGTTGTAGGTCTTTGCGATAATTGATCACCAAAGGAAGTGATGATGTTGGAGGTGGTGAAATAGAAATATTGCGAATGGCGACATGGCGGCGCTCATTGCTTTTTTTTAAGGCCTCAAAAACAAGCTCAAAATCTGCGGAAGCCAAAGTGGCCAATATTGTTTTGGGCGAGAGCATGGCCAGCTGGTGTGAGAATTCTTCGGTTTCATTGACATTGGCCACCAACACAACGGCGGTTATCTTTTTCTCGATGATATTTTTAATAATATCAAGCGATGCCGATTTTCCCACCTCGGAACGAATAACGATGGCATCTCCTGGTTGAGACGCATGTGCAGCTTGCCAGCCTTCAACGACAGCGTCGCCCATTTCCGAAGTTTCAGCAACGATGGCCATCTGTTCTAATGATATATTTTCTTTGGTTTGCAAATGAGCGATGAGTGCTTGGGCTTGCGTCGCAAAATCAGCGCCGAAGTTGAGCACCAAGCTGTTGTCGCTTCCACGAAGAATCGATGAACCGTTCATGAACCCAAAAACGGGAAGATCGGCATCGTGGCTGATAGGCCCAATGGCCTTGGCTGCTTCGACGCTGGCTCCACCCAGAATGGCAAATACGCCTCGTTGTTCGACAAGCTCATGCATATTGCGAAGTGCTCTATGGGGTGATGATTGGTCATCGAGTGCAATAAGACGCAGTTGTCGACGATGAATACCACCACGATCGTTGGCGCCTTGCATCGCGGCTTGGATGCCGGCTCTGATCCCACGACCTAGGCGTTCTTGAGATCCTGTCAACGGTAAGCTGGTTCCTAGTAAAATAGTTTTTCGATCAACGCCTCGGATTTGGGTTCCGCTCAGCACTGTGGGTGCGGGAAGAACGCCGATGCCCATGAGGGTTCCTATACCCAATGCCAGTACGAGGCAGCTTGCTGCGAGGATCCGAATACGTTTTGACGATTTCCGAGGCTGAACTTTTGGTGCAAGGCATGCTTTTTCTATCTCGCTCAGAAATGCTTCCACGTTGTCGTAACGTATGGCTGCATCAATGGAGAGTGCTTTGCGTAAAACAGGATCGAGGGTTGCGGGTTTCCCCAAGGTTTCCCAGTCAATGATATCGGGTGGTCTGCGCAATTGATGGGCCAGTACAGCGGTTGCTGTGGGGCCAATATAAGGGGGGCGTCCTGTGAGCATCATGGTGGTGAGTGCTGCTAGACCGTATACGTCAGTGCGTGGCGATACCTCGCCGCCGCTGATTTGTTCAGGGGCCATGAAGCCCGGCGTGCCGAGCAGGGAACCAACCTTGGTAAGCTGGTTTGTGGCATCATCCATCGATTTTGCGATGCCAAAATCAAGAAGCTTAACGGTTTGCTGTTCGTCGTGCAGTAAAAAAATATTGGCGGGCTTAAGATCGCGATGCAAAATACGTTTGGCATGGGCGGCCGATAGACCCGCAACGATTTGACGCAAAATATGAAGTGTTTGCTGTACGCTTAATCCGGTTGCGGCGGGTATCGCTTCGTTTAAAGGTTGTCCATCGAGAAACTCGGTGACAAGAAAAAAAGAACCGTCGTCTGTTCTGCCAAAATCGAAAAGTGAGATGACGTTGGGATGTGAAAGCTCAGCCAACATTTTGGCTTCGCGCAAAAATCGCGTGACCAGCGTGGGATCGTGACTTAAATTTTTAGGGAGTATTTTGATGGCAACCGGGCGACCAATGGGACGCTGGATCCCTTTGTATACGACGCCCATGCCACCACGGCCCAAGACAGATTGTACTTCAAAGGTGCCCTTAAGCACCTGACCTTCCATGGGGGATATCGGACTGGGCATAGATCACTCACCCCGTTTTGTTTTTCCGAAGCACGACCATGCCAGCCCCGGAAATAACCATCAGTGCACCAAAATACGCGATCATATCGGCAGGCATGGCTTTAGCCCAGGATACATGAAATGCATCTAAAATGCGCGAAAGCACCAACGTGATCAACGGATTAAGGATGATAATGAGACTCACCTGATTGGCAGGCGCGCATTTGAGTGCTTCACCGAGGGCGCCATAGGCAATCAATGTGTTGAGCCCAAGTGCGATCAATACGATCCAGCATATTGCACTTGCATGGGTTAGTTCCTGCAGAGAGGTTATCGGCCAAATAAGGAGTGTTGCAGTGATATAAATCACCCAATTGCTTAGCTTGCTTGAAACGGTTTGGACGATACGCTTTTGTAGAATGGCATAAATGGCCCAACCCAACCCACCCAGCAAAATCCATGTATTGCCAAGGGCCATGTGTTCAGGCTGATATTGTGATGCGCGATGATTGAAAAGCAAAAGCCCGAGTATGGCAACGCCGAGCCCGACGCATTGTATGCGGGTCATTTTTTCTTTGAACCAAACCACGCCCGCCAACGCGAGCAACATCGGTCCGCTTTGAATGAGTATTTGCGTTTGCTCCGCAGTGGTAAGGGCAATACCACGGGCAAAACCATAATAGTTGAGACATAGCATGACGCCAGCAAGGGCCGCGAGCCAGGGGGGGTGTTGCATGGTTTGCAACAATTCGCGCGGTGATCGTACGATGAGCCAAAGGCTGAGCAACAATGCTGAAATCGCGAAGCGCATCCAAACCAGCGTGACGGCATCGGTTTCTCGCAAAGCAGATTGAATGCCCAAAGGCAAAAGGCCCCATAAAACGGCGGTGATGCCGGCCATGACAAGGCCATAGCGACGGCGTGGAAAATATTGGCTCATGTTGTGCGGCCCTTTATCACCAATCTGAATTTTATGATACGCGACTTTGTAGGGGCGCAGCTTGCTGCGCCATAA
>SYDY01000091.1 GCA_005801425.1 Bdellovibrionales bacterium
AGTCCCGTCAGCCCCGCGAAAGCGGGGATCCAGTAGTGCAGGGATCCCCGCTTTCGCGGGGATGACGACTTTTTCATGAGGAGTTGCGTCCAATGATAAGCGCCATTGCCATGTCTGTGCTGCTTGTGGTGAGCCTGTCGTGTTTTACCTGGCTTATGACACCGCGCATGAAGCTTTTGTGGGCCGCAAAGCCGGAGCAGCGTTTTGATCAAATCCCTGAACGCCTCAAAGGGACGCTGAAATTCGCCATCGGCCAATGGCGCATGGCCCGCGAGCCCATCGCCGGTGCAGCGCATATTATGATTTTTTCAGGCTTCATGGTGCTGACCCTCGCAACCATCACCCATATTGCCCACGCCTATGATCACGATTTTTATTTGCCAGGCTTAGGGGGCCTGGGTGGCAAAGTGTATGGCGTCATCAAAGACATCTTTGAATTTCTCGTTCTCGTTGGTGTGAGCTACGGCCTTTGGCGCCGCCTCAAACGAACCCCATCACGCGTGGGCCGATCATGGGAAGGTGTTTTTGTGCTCTGCATGATCACCGTTTTGATGCTCACCGATTTTTTCTACGATGCTGGAAACCTCGTGGCCTCGGGTGAAATGTCATCCGCGTGGAACCCAGGCGGCTCGCTGTTCGCAGTACTCATTTCAGGTTTCTCACCCGATTCAGCACACATTTTCGCGGTCACCAACTATTGGATCCATTGCATTACCGTGCTCGTGTTTCTTAATTTTTTGCCCATTGGCAAGCATTTTCACGTCATCACTGGCATTCCCAAAGTGTTCTTTCGCGATCTTAATCCCTACGGACAAATGGAAAAGATTGATCTCGAAAAAGCTGAAAGTTTTGGGATCAAAACCACGGCAGATCTTTCGTGGAGCCAGGTGCTTGATTTGTACTCATGCACCGAATGCGGGCGTTGCACGGTTTATTGTCCTACTGTACTTACCCATAAACCCCTGACCCATCGCCAACTCAATCTTGATTTGAAACATGCGCTTTACGATGAGCAAGCGATTCTCCTTTCAACCGAACGCAACCAAGAAAACAAACTTCCAGATCTCGTCGGTGGCCGCATAAGCGCAGACACCATCTGGGCATGCACCACCTGCGGTTCATGCGAACAAGAATGTCCGGTCTTTATTGAAAACGTTCCACGCATCATTCAAATGCGACAAAATAAAGTACTCATGGACGGCGACATGCCTCCTGAACTTACGCGTGCATTCAAGGGGATGGAGCAAAACAGCAATCCATGGGGTATTGGTTCCGACAAGCGCGATGCATGGGCCGAAGGGCTTGAGATCCCACGCGTTGCCGATATTTTTGAAAAAGGCGACGAGATCCCTCTTTTGTATTGGATCGGATGTGCTGGATCTTTTGACGATCGCAATAAAAAAATCACCCTGGCCGTGGTGCGTATTCTTAAAGCAGCGGGCGTACCCTTTGCTATTTTAGGCAAAGAAGAAGGATGCAGTGGCGATCCTGCACGTCGAACGGGCAATGAATATTTGTTTCAAGCATTGGCCGAAAGCAACGTTGAAATTCTCAACAATTATAAAATCAAACGGATCATGGCCCATTGCCCACACTGTCTGCATACGCTCAAAACAGATTATCCACAATTTGGTGGAAATTATGAAGTATTACACCACACCCAGGTGATCGAAGAACTGGTGCAAAGCGGAAAACTACAAATTGAAAATGAAATTCGAACCCAGGTGGCCTACCATGACTCATGTTACTTGGGCCGCTATCACAATATCTATGAATCACCGCGCAATATCATCAAGGCCTTGCCTGGTGCTGAACTTGTAGAACTTGAGCGCAACAAATCACGCTCCGTGTGTTGTGGTGCAGGTGGCGGTCGTTTTTGGTTGGAAGAAAATATTGGCGAACGGATCAACATTCATCGCAGCCAAGAAGCCCTTGCCGCAAAAACAGATACCATCGGCAGCGCATGTCCATTCTGCCTCACCATGCTCAAAGATGGTGTGGCAGCTCTAGGGCATGAAAATGTGCAAACCTTGGATATTGCAGAAATCGTGGCGCGCGCACTTGGTCCCATTAATGCGACGCAAATTGCTCCATCTTGACACAATTCTATCGTCAATCGCCTGGCATCAAATTTGCTGAACATAATTTTATGTTTGCACGCGCACAATCAGGGACCATCATAGGTGTTGAAGCTCGCTGCGTGGATGTGGAAGCACATCACGCCAAAGGGCTCCCAGGTATCATGCTCATCGGGCTTGCCCGCGGCGCGGTTCGTGAATCGGTCATGCGGGTACGATCGGCCATGATCGCAAGTGAGATCAACATCGGAACCCAACGATTGCTGATCAATCTTCTTCCCGCAGAACTTCCCAAAGAAGCGAGTAGTCTTGATCTCGCCCTTGCCATGGCCATCATGGGTGCCAACAAAATGCTCCCCATCGAGATCCTGGCAGGTCGACGATTCTTTGGTGAACTGTCACTAAGCGGAACGCTCGAACCTTCTCGTGGTGCATTGCTCATGGCCGATCTCGCAAGGAAAGCGGGAGATTGTGAATTGATTGTGCCCTTGCCGCAAGCGGCCGAAGCGTGTGTGGTGCCTGGTGTCACTGTGATCGGGGTACGCAATTTACGTGAACTGGTGGCTCATCTCAAAGGCCTGCGTCCTATTCACCCGAGTGCTCCTTCGGCCACGATGTCCGAAAGCAATGTTGCATGCATCAGTGACATCGCAGGACAAGAAAGTTCCAAACGCGCACTTGAAATCGCTGCGGCCGGTGGACACAATTTATTGCTCATGGGTCCCCCTGGTAGCGGGAAAACTATGCTTGCGCGGCGATTGCCTGGACTTCTTCCACCCATGACATCCGATGAAAGTATTGAAGCCACACGGGTACAATCGGCTGCAGGTGTTTTGCATTCCGCAAGCCTTCTTCATCAAAGACCTTTTCGTGCACCCCATCACAGTGCCAGCGAAGTGGCCTTGTGTGGCGGTGGTTCACCCCCAAAACCTGGTGAAATAACACTCGCACACCGCGGCGTTTTATTTATGGATGAATTGCCCGAATTTTCTCGCAAAGCCCTCGAAGCATTGCGTGAGCCTTTGGAAGAAGGATCTATTCTCATTGCAAGAGCTTCTATGTCGTTGCGTTTTCCTGCGCGGGTTTTGCTTGTCGCCGCTATGAATCCATGTCCCTGCGGTCATTTTCGTATTCGACGACGGGGTGAACCCTCCTTGCCAATCACCACAGCAAGACCATGCCTGTGTGCCTTTGAACAAATTCAACGCTATCGCGCACGTATTTCAGGCCCCTTGCTCGATCGTATCGATCTGCATGTTTGGGTCGACGGCTTGCGCTACAGCGATTTTGCAAAAGGTGGCACTGGTGAAAAAAGTGTGGATGTTCGAGAACGTGTTATCCAGGCACGAGAACGTCAGTCATCACGTTTTTCTGGAAAAATTACATGCAATGCAGAAATGAGCGCACCCGATGTTCGCGAGTATATAAAACTCGAAGCCCAAGGTGAAGCATTGGTTGAAGATGCGTTAAATACCAAAGGTCTGTCCATGCGCGCCATTGGTCGTGTGCTTAAAGTCGCACGAACCATAGCAGATTTGGCCTCTGAAGATCACGTGCACACCGAACATATCGCAGAAGCTGTGTGTGGGCGGTTACTTGTTTTATTGCACGTAGCGGCGCAGCTTGCTGCGCAATTTTCGCCCATGGCTCAGCAAGCTGCGCCGCTACGGCTCTTTTGTTCCCGCCGACACAACCACCTTCGCTGGACGAAGCAGACGTTTTTGCACGGTGTAGCCTTTTTCAACTTCTTCGATCACAGCATTTTCGGGATGAACATC
>SYDY01000092.1 GCA_005801425.1 Bdellovibrionales bacterium
AACATGGAATGCAATGAGTCTACCTAGTGTGATGCATCGGGGTTGCAATGCATCGGGAACATACTGTTGGGCATTTTGAAGCGTATTGAAGATACGTGTTTTTGTCTTTGGGATTTCGATATTTTCAATAAGGCTTGTCAGACGTTCGATGGGGAACTCAGCCAGCGTAGGCAATGCGGCATTGAATTCACCAGGATACTGTCGGATTTCGTCATGGATGGATTCCCCTTGCCGCATGACAAAATACAACCGCTTATCGCTGCCTTTCCAATCGGAAGCCCAATGGATAGGTCGCCAATGCCACGCAGAATACCAGCTCGCTTCATCTTCGACGTTGAGTTTGCAGCGTTTTGTTTTGGGCAATGGATCCGCTGTATTGGGTATTGGGCTGCTTAGCGCAAATGTACTTTCGGGATACAGCGCGGAAAAAGCACGTGCGTACAAAATGCGAAGTTTGGACTTTTCACTGGGTTTTGCGGGATTTGCGACAACACGATGGGCATCATCAAGAAGTAGGGTTTGGGGATTCCCAGGCAAAAGGTCGATGTATTCACATACAGTCGTCATGATGTCGCGACCGCTAAGCGATGGTAGTGCAGCAATACTTACGACTTCACATGCCCGCGGGTGGCCCATGTACCAGTCGACACGCAGTTGTGCGAATGGTTTTTTGTCTGTTTTCTTTTGACGAAATTCGATGTTTTGATGAACAAAATCTTCTGTTGGTTTTTGTCCGCGTGGGAGATCCAAAACGCCAACAAGATGGGGTGTCCAATCCTCAAGCCTAAATGTTTCTGAAATAAAAACCGCTTCGTCTTTTTTGCCATGAAGTGCGTGGGGTGAGGCTTGGATGTGGATCGACGATCCATTCGCAAGCACAACGTCGCTTGCATATTTTTCTAGCGGTCGAATGGGATGCATAAACGAAGTCATATTATTCATTCCGGGCATTAACAAGAACCATGGCCCATAAAAAAAGTATTGATGCGATGTGTCAGTTTGTGTTTGACTGGTCTTGGGACCCATCATTGAGCCGCTCTCCCTGGGGAGGGATGTCTGATGGCACGGGTTTCACAGTCAGCACAACGTTCTTTTGCACCACTACCCGAACATCGTCGTAGCGCCATTCGGCAAAAACTTAACGGAAAATTGTTCCTCAAGGGTGGGCCTAAAATCTCCGATATATGCCAAGGCGCAGTGGGGGACTGCTTTGTGCTTGCTGGGCTTGCAGCACTTGCCCACACGCGTCCCCGGGTGATCAAAAAACATATCACCGCCGACTGCCATGGGGATGTTCATGTTCGCATGGCGCGTGGCATTCAGATTGTTCCCCCACGAGAAATGTTCGTGGATCGAAAAACCCATGAGCCTCTTTACGCATACCCTGTGGGTGGCGCTACGTGGGTTGTGCTCATGGAAAATGCCATGGCCATGCAAGCAGGGGGGTTTGCGGTGCTCGACAAAGGGGGGCGTCCAGGCGATGCCGTCGAAACACTTACGGGGTTTAAATCCGTGCGCCGCAAAGTTTCATCGGACGCCGATTTTGCGCGCATGGTCGATGCGTTGCTGAAAGAAATACCATGTACCGCAGAAACGTGGCCCGAAGCATCTCGGGTTGATGGCACGTGTTTTCGTCTTGATCATGCGTATACCGTTTTAGGAGCAGGGCAAAGCATCGCATTGGATCCGTCAAGTGGTTATGTGGATGTTCTTGATCCGTTTGGATCGTGCGATGATCGGCCGCAAACCCATCCCGGATCGGCATTTGGTTTATCCGAACATGGGCATCATCGTGTGCCGTGGAATGATTTTAAAAAATATTTTTTGGCGTATACGACCAATAGGCCGGTGTAGGAAAATCCAGCAAAATAAAGTGCACATTTTTGCATTCAAGCAATTCTAACAACCGTGCGCGTCACGTGGCTTTTGTGGAAGGCGGGAGGAAACTGCACACGGATGGCGAGACGGGCAAATATAAGATACGGTAGACATGAGACTGTCTTCTCTTGCCATCCGAATTTCTGATCTTTAGAACGATGTGATGACATCCGCAGAACGTGTATTTCTCTCAGGCGTGTCGAGAAGCGTTTCATCTTTGGAAGAGATGGATTTTGGCGATGCATGCCTCAGAACGACGACGTCCAAAGATCCATTTGCACGTGTGGAAATCTCTGTCATTGAAACCGAAGAAGACAAAGCTGCATTTGGCACCAGTGCACAAGTGCATCAAGCATATGAAGCCTTGCGTTCTGCCATTGGCGAAATCAAAAGGGTGCCCCGACTCGAATTTGTGGATACGCTCGAAAACCCAGTGTTGGAAGATGTGCGTACTGCGCTCGCCGAAATTCCAGCGTTCACCGATGAAGTGCAGGCGATTCGTACCATCGTTGCATTATGGGAAAAGCACAGCAAACAGCCTTTGCTTGATCCTACGGTGAAACCAAAAATCCGAACACCTGAACTATTTTCGGCGTTCAAATTGTGCCAGATGATTCAGCACAATCGAACTGTGAACCAACTTTCTGAAGGGTTTTCGACGGCAGAGGCCGTACAGTTGGGGGGGCGCCAGATAGAAGCCCGGAATGTTTTTTACCAACGCTGGTCGCCTCTTGGTTTATTTGAAAATGAAACGGTGTTGATTGTGCCGGGTGAACAAGAAACAGGACGTAGTGTGTCGGCGATGGCGGCATATCTTAGTGGTAAGGGCTATTTTGTGGTTGTCATCGATCATCAAGCGGCGGGGCAAACAGGTCGTGGTGATGGAACGATTGATTCTGGAATGGGTCTTGCGCGTGATATTGCTGCCGTAGCGCATCATGCACTTCGGTTTCCAACGGTCAAATTCTCGTTGGTCGGTTCTGGCATGTGTGGGGCTGCAACGTTTGCATTGATGGTGCTTAAAAAAACGGATCAGTTGCCGAAAGAATTGGATTTCCCTAAACCACAACGTGTGGTTCTTCTTGCACCATTTTTTGATATGGCGCCTGGTGCATTGAATCGCGTGATCAAATTTGTGAGCAAAATACCGTTTTTGAATCGTATCAGCATGCCAAATTTAGGTATACCTATTTCTGCCTTGGTAACGGCCATCGAGGATTTTGCATATACACAGAATATTGCGCTGCATCATCAATTGAAAATGCCAGAAATGCGTACAATCCGTGGTACAGGCGATGTGCTTGCGTCCGATGCCGAGGCTCAAAATGTGATCAATGATGTCTTGTTGGCTCTTTGATAAGAGCAAATGCACCTGCGCCAAAATTTAATCGACGAAATTTAAAACCGGTCTATCGCAATTCCGCCATTGCCAAAATTGAATAGCCTGCATCAACGAACATCACCTGGCCTGTGATATTGCGCGCGAGATCCGAGGCAAGAAAAGCGGCCAAGTTGCCCACGTCGTCTTGATTGACGCATCGGCGCATGGGGGCCACGGCTTCATACACGCGCATCATGTCGTCAAAGCCTGCTATTTGCGAGGCGGCGAGGGTTTTGATGGGGCCTGCACTGATGGCGTTGACACGGATCCCGCGTTGCCCCACGTCGGCTGCAAGCTCACGTACGGTGGCTTCTAATGCGGCTTTGGCGATACCCATCAGTTTGTAGTTTGCACACACCCGCTGACCTCCCAAATAGGTCATGGTCATCACCGAGGCCTCAGGACTCATTTTAGGAAGGGCTGCACGAAGGAGTGGAATGAGCGAATAGGCCGATGGCACCAAGGCTGCGGTAAATTCTTCGGCGGTGATATCGCGAACGGGCTTGGCAAACGTTGTCGGATCCGCGTAGGCGATGGAGTGTACCAGGATGTCGATGGGGTGCTGTATCCCCCCAAAAAAGGCTTCAAGCTCTTCAGGATTGGCGACGTCGCAGCGTTCATAGTGGGCCACGGGGATCTCGCCACTCTTCACGAGCTGCAAAATACGGCTCTTAAAACGTTGCTGATAACCGAGGGTGATGCTGGCTCCCGCGTCGTGTAATTTTCTTGCAATGGCCCACGCAATGGAAGCTTCGCTGGCGACGCCAAAGATCAAGGCATGTTTCCCTTGTAGATTGAGCATGGAGCGTGGCATAGCGTGGACAAATACCCCACGCAAGAGCGCGCTTTGTAGAAAGGGTGGCATGGTGAACGTCACTGCATTTGGCCTATCGGACGTGGGACGTGTTCGCGAAGACAACGAAGACACGATTGTTGTTGATGGCGATCACGGCTTCTATTTGGTCGCCGATGGCATGGGTGGACACCTCGGCGGAAAAACGGCGTCGCTCTTGGCTGCCAACACGGTTCATAACCTGACGAAAGAAATGATGCTGCAAGGCCGCTTGGATGCCGAGGCAGGGCAGGTACGATCTCAGGGAGCTCTGGCGTTTGCTGTGGCCCAGGCTGTGCGCGAAGCCTCAGGCGCCGTGTATCATATGGCCCAGCGTCACCTGCATTTGCGCCGCATGGGAACCACACTGACCTGTGTTTGCATTGAAAATGACTATGCCGTTGTCGCCCATGTGGGTGATTCTCGCTGTTACGTGTGGCGTGATCAGACACTTTCGCAACTAACTTCCGATCACTCCTATGTGAACGAGCAGATCCAAGCCGGGCTTCTTGCACGCGATGATGCGCGGGTTCATCAATATCGCAATATCATCACGCGGTCGGTAGGGATTGAGCCGAATATTTTGGTGGACGTTCATGGGGTTGATCTTGAACCAGGCGATTGTCTTGTGTTGTGCAGCGACGGACTCTCCAATATGGTCGACGATGCAATGATCAGTGACGTTTTGGTCTCCGAAAACAATCCCGAAGAGGTCTGTGAGCAGCTCTTAGAGATGGCACTCCGCCTGGGTGGCACGGATAATGTCAGCGTCATATGTATAATGACTGATCGGTAGGGAAATAGTGGCAGGGCGCAGGTAGGGGCGCAGCTTGCCGCGACTTTTAAAAGTGAGGTACCGATGTCGAAGCCCTCGTATACTCTTCTTGTTGTGTCTGCCCGATCTGGAAAAATGAAGCGCATCACGTTATCGGTCAAGCGTGCCCGTGTGTTGGCGTCTTTGCTGTTGTTTGTGCTGATTGGATCCATCGCGGGGGCTTTGACGTTGCCAGAGGATGACGATGCACTCAAAGATGAAAACTTCACGTTGCGTGCCCGGCTTGTCATTTTAGAAAACGAATTGGGTCGCATCGATCGCAATTTGCAAAATATCGAAACCTACACACAAAAAGTGCGTGCGATCACCATGTTGAGCGATCCACAACGCAATTTGGCCATGGGTCCCGTGGGGAAACAGCAGCAGGTGATTTATGCAACCGACGAACGCATTGATGCGGAAGACGAACGCATGGATTCAAAACTTACGTTGCGCATGCTTGAAGCCAAAGCGGTGGATATCGAGCGCAAAATGGAAACAGAGACCGATTCACTTCACAGGCTTCATCAGTATGTTGAAGCCAATGCGCCGCTGTTGCCATCTACGCCGTCCATACGTCCCATTCAATCCAAATTGCTTACAAGTGGTTTTGGAAAACGTGTGGATCCGTACACCCATCGTGACGTGATGCACAAAGGTGTTGATATCGCCGCAGAACAAGGATCACCGGTGAGTGCACCCGCAGATGGCATGGTGTTGTATGCAGGGCATGCAGGACCTGAGCATGGCAAAGAAATGGTGATAGATCATGGGTTTGGAACGCAAACCCATTATGCCCATTTATCGGCGTTTGATGCGAAAGTGGGGCAAATGGTCAAACGTGGCGATGTGATCGCGCGTGTGGGAAATACGGGTCGTACCACCGGAAGTCATTTGCATTACGAAGTGCGTCAAAATGGGATCCCACAAGATCCTATGCGGTACATGCTCGACTTTTAAGCCTATCTAAAACGATTTACTTCCTTTAGTTGGGTATTCTCCGCGCGCCGTGTTGGAGACCCACAATGGGAACACCATTTGCGCCTGTGACAGCATCGCAGCAACCACCGCGCTACCCTATACCTTCAATTTTAATACACACTGTGCTCTCTCATTCTGATTATTATTCCGACACGTTTGCAGGCGGTAATACAGATGGCGCATCTCGCTGCCCACACTTGGCAGCCTTGTATGGAAACAAACCGGTCGATCGCGATGTGCAAGTGACAGAAGTGCATACCGACAGCATGCTTGAAACGATCCGCAATGGCGTTGCAAGGCTGTTTTATGGTGCGATGAATTGGTTTTGGCCTGAACCCAATCCCGCCATCCCTGTGGTGCATCTTGATGTTTCGCATATGGGTGCATTGCATGCCATGGGCCCTGAGCAGTTGATGCATCGTTTGGCGATACAAAGTAATGAACTTGTGGTGAAATTCCAAATCGGTACCAAATGGATCACGGTTGTGAAAGGGCGCGATACAGCACGCGAACTTCTTAATCTGTCAGCCCATCAAATAGGCCGTGGCGATGCATTTGCAGCATTCACGGCACTTATTGGTCCCGTATTTTTTAGCAAGGATAACGATCGGGTGATCCCTGATCGAAATCGATTCAAAATCTCCGTCCAGCGAAGCGAAATCAATTTTCAGAGAATACAACTCCATGCACACGCCATCATCGCATCGCTCAAGGCACAAGGTGAACACCCCGATTTCATGGCGCTGGTTGTGCAATATACCATGGGTGCCATTGCTAAATGTTTTGTAGGCATCAAAGATACGGATAAAATCCCCAGCGACGCGTTTTTAATTTTTCTTGAAGCAGGAAAACAGATCACCCATGCCAGTATTGATCCTGTGAGTGTTCTTACAACGCCCATGGTGCGCGCCGATTTTCGTGACATCAAATTGCGGATGGATGCCCTATTCGATCAAATCATACGGGATCATCTTGATGCAATTTGCGAAGGCGATAACTACATTTGGGATCTTGCGGTTTCACGGGCCGAACAGTTGCGTCCTGGGGAGAGATTTTTTCACATCAAGGCGTACGATGCCAAGGACCAAGACAGCGTATTTATTCGTACATTGATCGCAACCGATCGTTGGGTGCGCGAAACAGGACCCACCACACTTTTTGCAAGCATGAACATCAGCCGTTCTCTTTATTTTATGCTCGAAATGCTGAATGCAAATCCTGATATTTGGAACAATATCTGCAACGAAGTGCACACGGCTGGGACTGTCGCATGCGTCAAAGATATCAAAGACACGCAGATGCCTTTTCTCAATGCGACTGTGTTGGAGGCGTTGTGGCATCTCACGCCCATCCCCATGATGCCGCGGGAGATCTTGCAAGACGTCGATATTGTATTGCCCATGGTCAGCGGCGATGTTCCCGCCCATTTTCGGCGTGGCGATATGCTTCTGTTGATGTTTAAAGAGCTTCAGGGTGGCGCACTTACCACTGGGTTTGATCCTAGCGCGTGGTTAAATGGGAGCAAGTTACGGGATCTGTGGGCATTTGGGCAAGGGGCCCGTGCGTGTCCTGCCAAACCTTTTGCCATTCAAGTGATGAAGCAATTCTTACTGGAAATGGTCCAGCAAGGCGTTAGAATTGCTCCTGCGGTGCCGGCGACGTACACCACAGGATTTGGGGGTGTGGGTCCTAAGTATGATCCTACCGCTCCCATTCCGGCTGTGATAAACGCCTAAGATCTTCTTTATGAAAAATATCATTCTTGCGTCGGCATCCCCCAGACGTCGCGAATTGTTGACCCACGCAGGTTTTTCGTTGACCATTGTGAATCCCGATGCCGATGAAACCTGGCCTTCGGGTGGAACACCTGAAGAAGCCGTGATGGAAATTGCACGACGCAAATTGAATGCTGTTGGGTTGCATGACCATTTGCCGGTTCTCGCCGCAGACACGGTGGTGTGGCAACATGGTGAGGCCATCGGTAAACCCACCGATAGAGATCACGCTCGGCGTATGCTTCGGCAATTGTCGGGCACGTGTCACACGGTGATCACAGGATTTTGTGTCGGATATCGTGGGCGCATATTGCAAGAAAGTGTAAAAACCGAAGTGTGGTTTAGGCCGTTGTCTAACGATGATATCGAAGATTATCTTGCAACAGGTGAGGGCGACGACAAAGCGGGAAGCTATGCGGTGCAAGGTATTGGTGCGGGGTTGGTGGATCGCATTGAAGGCTCGTACACCAATATTATTGGTTTGCCGGTGCGCGAAGTGATCGAACTTTTAAAGAAAATTAATCAATGAAGATCTCGGAACGGTTGGACAGAATTCGTGGGCAAATAGAACAAGCGGCTGTGCAATCAGGACGCAATCCCGACGAAATCACCTTGGTTGCCGTCTCCAAAACGCAGCCTCTCAGTGCTATAGAAGAAGCATACGAAGCAGGCCAGCGCCATTTTGGTGAAAACTATCCCCAAGAGCTCGAACTTAAAAGTGCAGCACTTGTGCATTTGCCTGATCTGGTGTGGCATTTTATCGGCCGATTGCAGCGCAACAAAATCAAGATCCCATGGCGCGATGCCCATTGGCTGCATACGATAGATCGCGTTGAATTGTGGGAGTCGCTCGTGGCCCGTGCCGATCAGTTCCCCCACGAGCGTCCAGATGCCATGCCTCCATTGCAATGTTTGATGCAAATCAATGCGGACAATGATCCATCCAAAGCGGGGTTTGTAATCGACGATGTTCAAAAAATATCCGATGCGATTGCGTTGCATACGTCGCCGCGTCTTGTGGTGTGTGGTGCGATGACGATCCCTTCAGTCGGAGGTGATCCCGAACATGCCTTTCATATTTTGCGCAATATGGCGGCATCATGCGGATTGGGTCGTATGCTCTCTATGGGGATGAGCGGCGATTTTGAAAAGGCCATTGCGTGTGGTTCCACCATGGTGCGTGTGGGAACGGCAATTTTTGGGGAGCGTGGTTGATGTGAAAAAAATTGGCATCCTCGCCCTTCAACGCCATAACGAGTGATCATGACAGGAAAGTTCACCCCGATCGACATTGTGCAGCATGCGTTTCCTTACAGCATACGTGGGTATCGTCCTTCGGAGGTACGTGCCTTTTTGGAGATGGTAAGCCATCACATGACGAGCGTGCTGGAGTCCATGGCAACACTTAAAAACGAACTTGAGGCCACAAAGCAGATCCTTGCGGATCATCAAAGCCGCGAGGCCGATTTGCGCAACGCCATGCTGACAGCGCAACGGGCCATCGACGATGTGCGTGGGATCGCACAAAAAGAGGCGCAGGTGGTGATGGGGCAGGCCGAGGTTGAGGCCGATAAAATTCTTCATGGTGCCCATGTGATGGCTACCCACGTGCGCAGTGATGTGGCATCGTTGAAAGCACAACGCTTACGTTTGGTTGAAGAGATACGCGGCATTGTCAATACGCATCAGCGCTTGCTGGATGCGATGGATGACGCTATCTCTGAAGCGCCTGAAGAAGCACAGATCATGTTTTTGGATGCGGTAAGGGCGCCCGCGCCACCAAGGTAAGTCACCCGATGGATGAGCCGTGGGCCCACGAGGCCGGAACCGATATTCTCATGGATGTTTTGGTCGTACCCAAGGCTTCGCGTACACGTATTGTGGGGATCCATGATGAACGATTGCGGATCCAAATTTCGGCGGCGCCCAGCGACAATCAAGCGAATGAGGCGTTGATTAAATTCCTCGCGAAAGCATTGGATATCTCAAAATCACGGGTTGAAATTGTGTCAGGCGCTACAGCACGCCGTAAAACGGTGCGTGTGCATGCCATGCGACAGATGCAGGTGGTGCTGAAATTGAAACCCAAGACGGTCTAAGGCGCGATTTTTTCGCTTAACCAGAGGCGCGTGTTGTTCACGGAATCAGTCAGCTCACCATAGGATTGCTTAAATCCGTTTTGCAGGTTTTCCCAGGTGGATTCCATGCTGGCTTCAACCTGATCAAGCCGATTCTTCGCTTGTGTCCACTTTGCGCGTGTTGCCTTGATTCGGAGCTTGGCATCGGCCTTTGCTGCGTCGCGTGAGCGATCGGCCTTTGCCGTGAGCGCATCAAGTTCACTTTGAATGTCTGCAAGCTCTTTTTTCATCTTTCCGATGAACTCAGATTTTTGTGCGTAGACATACTCTTGCTTTGCAAGCGTCGCTTCGCTTTGGGCTTTGGCGAGCTGTGCCTCTGTCTCTTCGTTGCGTTGTTCAGCCTTAGACGATTCCATGGCCTTGGGCTCTGTGGGAGCTTCAGCATTCATGGACGCGCAGGCTGTGATCGCAGTGGCAGTGAGGATAAATGTGATGGTTCTGTTCATCGTTTTCATGTTTGTCCTTAGCATTTATGAAATTGTTTTTTTGATACGACTCAAGATGGCATCTGCTGCACCACTGACCTGATTCCATTTGTCGGTGAGATCTGTTTTTAAGGTGTCCCAAGTGTCGTCCGCGGCAACCTTGATGGTTTCAAGATGTTGCGAGCCTGCGGTTTGGATCTTTTTGAGTTCACTGAGTTCATCGAGTAACTCTTTTTTCGTATTGAGTGCAGCCTTCTCGGCCTCTGCCTGAAGAACCTCAAGCTTTGCGCCCCAAATTTTAAGTTGTGCTTCCATTTTCGATTGGTAGTCTTCTCTGCTTGTTTCCATAATTTTTCCTTTGTTCGGGTTTTCGATGACGCAACGTAACACGGTTCGCTCGGAAAGGGTGATTTTTTCGCGCAATTATATTGCGATGTCATATTTTGATACCTATGTATTGGTTATGGTAATGGCGGTTTTCGAATGATCCGAACTAGGACCATCACGATTGCCACGACCAACAGAATATGAATGAATCCACCCATGGTGTAGGAGCTGACGAGGCCAAGCACCCATAGTATGCATAATATGATCGCGATCGTGAACAACATGTTCCTTCTCCATGAATTTAGGATTTAGACCGATTTCATACCGAATTGATCCTATTGGGCTTGGTCATTTGGTTTTTCTCTTTGTCGCCAAAAATCTCCACATATGAATATTGCATCGTTTTGGCTTCTTGATAAAAACAAAAGTACCGGCGCCAAATAGAACCACTTCGATATGAAAACGGTCTATTTTAATGTCGGGCTGACTTCTTGATGCGGTCCAAGAGAGCATCCGCTGTACCACTGACCCGGTCCCATTTGTCTGCGAGCTCTGTTTTTATCGTATTCCAGGCGGCATCGCTCGTCGCTTTAATGTATTCAAGCTGCTCCTTGCCTTCGTGTTGTAATTTTTTGAGCTCTTCCAGCTCGGTGAGCAACTCATTTTTTGTGCTGATCGCGGCCTTTTCCAGCTTTGCATGGAGAGTTTTAAGTTGGGTGTCCCAGATTTTGAGCTGTGTTTCCATTTCTTGCTGATAGCTATGTCGACTTGTTTCCATGATTTTTTCCTCCAAAAACGAGATGTAGTCTTTTGTGGTTTTTTTGACTACATTTCGATTGTTTTATTTTGCATTAACTCTTTGTTTATTGCTAATTTTTATTTCAAATTTCGGAGGATATTCAGATGCCATTAAAAAAAGGTTCCAGCCCCAAAGTCATTTCGAGCAATATCAAAAAGGAAATAAAGGCTGGGAAAAGTCAGAAGCAAGCAGTGGCGATTGCTTTGAAAGTCGCTGGAAAATCTAAAAATCAAAAGAAAAAATAGACTATAAAATATGGGCGACCGGTCGGTCACTTACGGGAAACGGGCATCTCTATGAGCGGGAGTCTTAAGGAGCGATTTTTTCGCTGGCCCATTGACGTGCCTGATTGAAGGATTCCTTCAACTCAGTGTTGGCTTGCTTTACGCTGTTGCGCACGGCTTCCCATGTGGCTTCGGTGCTGGTTTCGATCTGTCCGAGGGTTGTCTTGGCTGCTGCCAATTTTTCACCAGCGGCTTTGATCTTGGCTTGGCCTTCAGTTTTCACGGGATCCATTGCTGCATTTACTTTGGCAGAAAGCGCATCCAATTCAACTTGGAGATCGGCCACTTCTTTTTTCATCTTGTCGTTGAATTCAACCTTTTGTGCAAAGGTGTATTCAGGCATCGCTGCTGCATCTGGGGCAGGGGCTGGCGCTGCTTCCATGGGTTGCTCAGCCGCTGGGGCTGCTACTTCAGCTGGCATAGGTGCTGGCTCAGCATCTTTTTTGGTGCAACCGACGAATGCAGCGGACATGGTCAAGAATGTTATAGCACGTGTTGTCTTTTTCATAATTTCCTCAAACTGAATGGGAGAAAGTGCCCGTATATGTTAATTATTTGCGCGATGGAAGCTTAATGCTAGCCAAAATAGCATCCTTGCGCAGAACATTATCAAATATCATTGCCACATTCGCAACAAAAATGAAATGGGTGAAATTTAACGAATTCTGACTGACCCGGGCCCTAGTGCACGCGCTTGGTTGAGAACGTCTTCCGCGGCGGCCACCACGTCGGCGCCATGCTCATAGTCGCTGGTCGCACTCGGGAAACACAGTCCACCAATGCATGCGCTCATTTGTACGCCATGGTATTTTTTTGTATTCACAACGGCACGGGCACGTTCGGCCACATCGTGCAACATGACCTGCATGGACATATCACCGGTGGAGGTGATCAAAATCGCGAATTTGTCGGAACTGTAGCGCGCGACCAAACCATCGGTTCGCAGCACTTCGGCAATGGTGGCTGCGATATCGGCAAGGGCACGGTCGCCCATTTCAGCACCAGCGGCATCGTTGACGCGCTTAAAACCATCGAGATCCAGCAGCAAAATACCTGCTGGCTGATCAATGCTTGCGACCCGAAGGGCTTTGTTGGTTTCGACCAAAAAGAAACTGCTGTTGGGCAATCCCGTGAGTGGATCGTTGGTTGCACTTTCAAAGAAGCGCGCATTTTCCATGGCCACCGCAACCTGCTGGGCCAACAGTTCAAGCAGCGCGGGTCGCAATTCGTGGGTTTGATCGTCGCAAACCTGCTGACCTTCGATGTGCACCGCACCGACCACGTCATGGTCGGTGAGCATCAAAGGAATGGATGCCACCAGTTGCGGAGGCATGTTGGGTTCATCAGCGGTTTCGACGGAAATATGGGGCGTGCGGTCTTTGCACACGCGGGCCACGGTTCGTTTAATAAGCGGTGGCAATTTTTTGATCAATTCGCCACCATCGCAGACCGCTTGGCCGCGGCACACGGGTTCCGCTTTTTCGCCATCCACGGTAAAGAGCCACGCACGTTGTCCTCGGCTTAATTCCAGAAATGCGTTAAGTACCGTTGGAACCAAACGATCGAATTCACGAATGCGCATCATCTGACGACTGCGTGAAAGCAACCAATGAAGATTTTCGGTGGTATCTTTGGCCATGATTGCGCGCAAATAGCAGTTTAAATGAAGGATCACAAACGAGTATCACTACATTTTCGTTGTAATGCTGTCGATCAAATTTTCAAACGATCCTAAGGTTTCTGTCGCGTCGCTCCATGGCGCTCCAGCAGATATCAAAAGTGCATGGGTTTTGTGTGGAACAATGATGCCTGCTTGCATTCTCTTTTCGCCCAAGACTGAAAATTGCACGACATACCAAAGTCCAATGGCTTCATCGAATTGACGTGCGCCTTGGGTGAGCCATGTAATGTCTTCGACATCGGTTCGTGCGCTGAACCAGGTGTTGTTCAGTTCACCATCGCTCCATGGTGCTTCTTGAATGCTGATGGTTCCAAACATGCGTCCCCGTTTGAATGCAATGGCATGTTCGAGTCGCTCCATCCACCAGCCTTCAGGAGGGTCAAGACCTAGGTCCATATTGGGAAACTGCAATACCACGGCATGAGGCGCGTCTTCGGGCGGGGTGTACGAAGGCCCACAGGCCACGACCAATAAGAAGAGCCCAATAAATAAGCACTTTGACACGAAATCATCCCCTTCATTCGAACACTTTGGTGTATGCTTTCTAGTATGAGCGACGGACGCGACCGTGTACAGCCTTTAGGTTCTATGCATATCGGAATGGGCAATGCGACGCCTGAGCGCATCGAATCGTTGCAGCGCCAGTGGGTTCGACAAACGCGCCCCCAGGGCTTGGGAAAAGTCTTCGCAGCGAAGCTCGCAGCCGTACGGGGTGAACCCTCGAGGGAAGAAGGCGAGAACGAAGAAGCAGCAGTTGATCCGCGTCCTAAAACAGTGCCGTTGGGACTCAGTCACCCAGGACAAGCCGCCATTGCAGGACGCACGGAAACCCGTGCGGGTGATGATGTGGTGATTAAGGGGTAAAAAATCGTCATCCCCACGAACGTGGGGATCCATGTTTTTTTTCTGGCTCCCCGCTTTCGCGGGGCTGACGATAATTACTTCACCGCAT
>SYDY01000001.1 GCA_005801425.1 Bdellovibrionales bacterium
CAGGCTGCTCCACCCCGCACCAAAGTGAGGAGCGCAATATATCTTCGCGAGGATGGCGTCAAGGGTTCAATTGTTTTCTGCCTTTGCGTGGGCACTGGTTCTCACGCGCCCTACCATCGGCACGAATCGCACACCCATGTCTGTCCTTTTGTAGATCCGGCCATGGTCCCTGGTTACGATCACCAACGCTTGGCTATGCTCACGTCCGTCGACAGGGATTATAAGCCGTCCACCCTCGGCGAGCTGCGCAATCAGCGGTTCAGGAATACTTGGTGCAGCGGCCGACACAATGATTGCGTCAAATGGAGCGGCCTCTGGCCAACCCAGATAGCCATCGCTCAAGCGCAGGTGCACCGCAAGCTTCAAGTCATCGAGGACCGGAGCCGCACGATCGAGTAAATCACGACGAATTTCGATGCTGTAAACATCCTTGGCAATGCTGGCCAAGACAGCCGTTTGGTACCCAGATCCAGTTCCTACTTCCAAAACTTTGTCGGCGTCATCGATTTCGGCAAGCGCGATCATTTTTCCGATGATGTATGGTTGCGAAATCGTCTGATCGTCGCTGAGCGGAAGAGGGCGATCCTCATAGGCTTCATCCTGGAGTGCAAGAGGAACAAAACGGTGGCGTGGTACTTTTCTCATTGCCGCCAGCACACGCTCATCAGTGATATCCCGTTGAGTGAGTTGCTCGTCGACCATAGCGGAACACTTTTCTTTCCAATTTTGCATGAAGGACTCCTTGTCCCAGACATAGCGCGCCTCGTGCTTGCACTGCCACTTACTTCGGTGCACAAATGGAGAGGGGGATGGGGGCCATTATTATAGATCTGCGACATGCGGAACGACGAGAGGTTACGTCGTTACAGGCGTCATCCCAACAAAAGCCTCTGGCAGAGCTTCCTCTGCAACTTCGTTTTGAAGAGGGTCGCGCTTTCTTATGCGCTTCGGATTTCAATTGGGGATCATTTCATTTCAGACGTCTGGAAATGAACATTTCAGGGATTTCGTTTCCATTCGATATGAGTGGTGGCGTGCGTACATTGCGGCAACACTGGTGTCGTTTGCATCGCCTGGCGGTGGGACTTGAATCGTCGCAGGTGCCTTTGCTTTTCAATGCCGCTGCAGTCGCTCAGGCGGGTTTTTCACATCTCTCTGTGGTCGTTGACCATGGCGTTGTGCTTCTGCATGCGCAATGCCACATGGGCGATCACAATGCGGCGGTGGTGATGCGTGCAGCACCGGTCGTGGTTTCTGCGCATCGGGTCCAATGGGTTTTTTTCGATATTCGTGTGCTTGGCTGGTTGCCGATACCAGCACCTTTATTGCCTGTATTATTGAAGCGCTGTCTTGATTGTCCATGGTTGGTTGATGACACCATGGCAGGTGCTTGGGCGTTTGAACCGGTTCGCGATATTTTACGTGAATTATTTCCCAGGGCAGGTTGGAAAATTCCCGACAGTTCTGGGGTTCAACTTGTTCATGTGGCAGCGACTCGCGATCGCATTGTGCTTGTGGCCCAGGGTATTGGACAAGATATTGATTTGTCTGGTTTGCCATCGGCCCCTCCCGAAGCGATCGCGTTTGCAGATGGTATTGCACGGCATCATGATGCTGAAGTGGCGTTGTCTGAAGGCCGCATTGAAGATGCCTACGTATGTTATTGGAATACGTGGGATGCGGGATTGCGCGATTTTTATGTGGCATCTCGTTTGTTGCAGCTTGGTGTTCATATTGAAGCTTGGCACGAACGCACCGAACGACTCGCACAATCTTTGATCAGTGATCAAACACTTGGTGTGCCCGCGCATTTAGCATTGGCAAATCTTGGTGGTATGCATGGTGATTGTGACCTCTCAGGAAAACATTACCGCCAACTTGCAGAATATTTTATCGCAGAGCGGCAGCACGTGGATGCCATGGCAGCGTATCTGGCCGTAGGTGTTTCGTCGGAAGCGCAAGCACCTCGGATGGCACTTGAGGCCTATGAACACGCCGCATCGCTGAAACGCTCAGATGTCGCAGCGCAAGAAGGTGTTTTGCGTCTTCGTTGTGCATTGGGTGATTGGGATGGCGCCATTCGCGCTGGAACGATCCTGACAGGACTTGTTCAAGATCCTCTCCGCTGTGCCTCGATCCATGGGAGATTGGGACATGTATGGTTTGCGCAATTGGGCGATCCTGGCAAAGCACGACTTCATATTGAACGGGCTATTGCGCTTGATCCCCATGAACCCGATTACGTTGAACTTCTTGCTGAAATTTATGCTGCATTGGGTGAGCCCGGACGTGCTGCTTCTTTTTTATCCGAGCTTGCGCGCCGTATTGAACAAGAAGGTGACGTCTCTCGTGCGGGTGATATCCACGTGCGGTTGGCTGGTATTTGGCTTCGTTGCTTTAACAACACCACACAAGCGCGTGCGCGTCTTGAATGTGTTGATCCGCAAGCCAATGCATATGGGCGTTCGCTTCTGGCTCTGTCGCAACTTGCGGTGCGCGACAATGATTTAGAACGTGCACGGCGCTCTTTTGAGGAAACCATCGCACATACCGAATTGGGTTCTGGGCAACCCGATGTTGATATTTGTGCACAAGCATACGCGGGATTGTGTACGATCCTTCCAGCATCTTCGTATAAAGAACGACTTGTCGTTTTGAGCCGTGCACTTGAACTCAAGCCCGATGCCCATGCAATCCGTCGTGTTTTTTTGTTAGAACTTTTTACGGCAGGGCGTCATACCGAAGCGGCGCGCCAAGCCGATCTTCTCGCTGAGGCAATAAAAGACGTCATCCCCGCGAAGGCAGAGATCCAGAGCGAATGTGCTGACGCATGGTATGAGGCCGCCCGACTGCATGTCTTTATAGGGTCAGAAAATTTAGCAATACGCGAAAGGCTTGTGCGTTGTCTTGAACATGATCCTACCCATGGGCACGCTCTTGGGCTTTGGATGGCCACGGGCGTCAATTCAGATGAGATTGAACGTCAATTTTCTCAAACCATCGAACATACCCATGATCCGGTGATGCGCGTGGCATTGTATAAGCAATGTGCATCGCATCCTAAAATATCCGAATCGACACAACGGTTGTGTTGGCGTGAAGCACGCACGCTTGCGCCTGATGATCTTGATGTGGCGTGGTCATGGTTTGAAACCGAATGTTTGGCTGGGCACAGTGTCGCACTTGTCGATCTTCCGCCGTTAGATCCGCAGCGCTTGATTCATGCCTACGATCGCGTGCGTGGTGTTGTTCGCCGTTTGATGGCCAGAGGCCATCATGAACACATGCGCCCCTTGGCCAAAAGCCTGGTCGATGTGGCGCCTGAGGATCCCGAAGCATTGTGGCTTCTTGCCCTAACCTATGCCGAAAACCATCGAGAACATCGTCGTTTGCGTAAACGCATGCTGATGCGGCTTGATCAGGAACATCGCATAGGTACGAAAGCCATGGATGCCGCTGACATGTGTATTCAGGCGGGGGACAAACGCCGTGCAAGGCACTTTTTGGCACGCGCGATGTCTTCGCAAGTGTTTGAGCTTCATGCGCTCCAACGCGCACAGCGCATGGCCCTTGAACTCAACGACAGATCCCTTCTTCGGCGTGTATTAACACCAGTCCTTGAATTTCTTCCCTATGATGTCGCACTGCGCTGGCATGTGGGGCTTTTGGCGTTGGCTGATCGTCAGCGCGAAGATGCCTGCAAAATACTGCGCCCCCTTCATGATCATGGGGTACATGGCCCATCGGTATGCCATCTTTTTTTTGAGTCTTCGCTTGAACGTGGTGATTATGCGGAAGCACAGCGATGGGCGATGCACATCGTCGCACTGCCTTTGTCGCAAAGCTGGGTTCGAAAACAACAAACCCATGAAGCTATGGGATTGTTGTTCGATCTTGGCATGCAAGGCCCAGCATACGAACGCTATTCCTATGCCAATCGCTTGAAAGAACGTGGTGATATTTCCGCCTACGTGACCATCAAACAACTTGGCCTTCGTCCTGATGATGCCCAAGGGCGTTATGCTTTGGCTTCGTTGTTGTTGGATGGTCAGTTGGATTTGGCACGTGCAAGGCAGCTTGCCGAAGAAGCCCTTGCGCTCTTTCCCACCGAACCATCTTACCGCACATTGTGTTTGCGTACGACCACCGAACCATTGGCCCGTGCACAATTGCTTTTATCCCAGGCGATGCTCGCAGAAAATCCCGAAGAGATCACACATCTCATGAAACAAGCTTTGGCATGCTCTCCGTTGGATGATTTGCCCAAACTTCATGACCTCTTTCGTGCTTTGTTGGCTTCACTTGAAATGGATGCCACCGAAACCATGGCCGCCATGTTCGCGGATGCAGGACTTATGGCCGAAGCCGCATGGTTGTCTGAAAAATCGCTTCTGCAAAGTAATTTCCATGTTGCATCCCTGGAACGTGTTGTTGCATTTGCGATGAAGAACGAGGGAGATCTTACGAGGCCTCTGTCGCTTGCGTTGACCCATGCGGATCTTCTTTCACGCTCAAAATATGACCCTACGTTGTGGGATGCATTTTTGCGCGATCCTCGTCTTGCACAAAATGATGCATCCATTGCCGCTCAAGCATTTGGAGTGGCTGATCAATGTGGTTGGCCCGATCTCTGTGAATTGTGGTGTGAACACACCGAAGCACTCAAAACCGACGAGCCATCGATTGTGGATGCATCCTCAATCGATGTTGAACGCTATCCCGAAGCGCTTCATCGCCTGCAAAATGATTTTGCAGAAGGTCGTTTTGAAGCTGCGTCATTGCGCATGGCGGCGCGTCTCGCAGGACAGCTTGAAAATCATATCCTGGCTTCTGGGTATTACCGCGTTCTTCTTGCCTTGTTGCCTCACGATCAGGAAGCGCGACAGTTTGTTGATGCGGTGCCGTCTTGGTCTTTGGTGCACAGCGATGATGACCTTTTGATTTATCGTGATCAATCGCCGTTGGATGCTCTGGTAAGAACCATTCGACCTCTCATGCTAGGCGCCATCGCACAACGCTATGGTGAGATTAAATTGCGTGATGGTGATGTGATAAGTCCTGCATCCGTTTATGCACGGCAGTTCACAGAATTGCTTGCACGTTATCATGTTCGAGGTATTCGTATGTACCGATGGCGTGAAGGTGGTTTGATGTGCAGACCCCATCTTCTTGCGTCTGATGCTCTGATGTTGGGCTCGCGGATCCTGGATGCTTCATCGGAACAAGAACAGACCTTTGTTGTGGCGCGTACTGCACATCTGATGCGTTCAGGGCATGAACTTTGTTTGCATATGAAAGATGTTGACATGCTTGCCTCTGAAGTGAGCGCGTTGCTGGATGTTTTGCGTACCGAACAGGTGGCATCGACGCCTTTGGCGCGTGATGCCTTGACCGGATTGCCTGAAGGTCCACGTCATCGCTTGCATACATTGGCGATGGAGATAGAAGATTCAAGTGCACAGGCTTGCGCGGCATGGGCGCGCTCGCGTGTGCAGGAAGCCAATTGGGCTGCTGTTTCACCCTACGGAGAATTTGATGTGGCGTGTGCCATCATGGCGCAATGGCACGGATGTGATGATTTGCTGCAGGACGATGATATTCGCACAATGCTTCAGCGTGCTTTGTCCTTAATCGCGATCTGATTGCGGTACAACATAAAGACCGCGTCGGGTCCTATTCGTTTTTTTTCGTCTGGCGATGGCGTTTGCCCAACGTTTTGGATTCCACCATCCTGTGACCAAAAGATATCCCATGGCCATGCCACCCAAGGTGACGCTTAAGGATGCTGCGCCGTTCATCATGCCGCTTAAAAGCTCCATGCCGATCATCACATAAATTAATGTTCGACTTCGCATGGGCAAAACAAAGCCAAATAAAATATTGCTGTTGGGTGCGGTGATGGCCATGGTGATCAGCAGCGCTGTGATGATAGCGCCAGGGCCTTCGGCTACGGCAACATCTTGGAATGGTAAAATGACGTTCAGTAAGATGGCCAGAGGAATAGCGAGAATACCGGCGCCGGTACCGGCGGCGATGTAAAACTTGATGAAATCCCGTGTTCCCCAGCGACTTTCGTAAATACGCCCAAACAGCCATACAATGAGGAGGCTGATCATTAAGCCGATGAAGCTTCGTTCTACAAATGGATAGGTGAAAAGGCGCCAAAACTCACCTTCAACCACCGCATCCGCCCGGTAGACCAATTGGGATGCGCCAAAGCTGAAATTCCGCTCGGCCATGGAGGAAAGTGCGGAAACGGCAAGGGTAATTCCGCACAACCATTTGGTAGCGGACCGTGTGGGGGGCAGGCTTGCAAAAAAGCCGGCAGGCTGACCGTAGTGCATAAATAGGATCAGTGATCGTCTAGGGTGTGCCTGTCAATATATCCCCTCGACTCTTTGCAATAAATCGCGTAAAACCCCCTCCGACGCACGCGAGCGTGGCGGAAC
>SYDY01000093.1 GCA_005801425.1 Bdellovibrionales bacterium
CGGCATCGCCATGGGAACCGGCACAGACGTCGCCATGGAAAGCGCAAGCATCACACTCGTCAAAGGTGATCTCTTGGGCATTGCACATGCACGACATTTGTCCCAGAGCACCATGCGCAACATCAAACAAAATCTATTCTTTGCATTTTTCTACAATGTGGTTGGTGTATCCATTGCTGCAGGCGTGCTCTATCCATTTTTGGGATTGCTCTTGTCCCCCGTCATTGCTGCAGCTGCCATGAGCTTCAGCTCGGTATCGGTCATTGGTAATGCACTGCGATTACGCAACACCGATATTTGAAGAGAGAGCCGTGATAAACGATCACGATTGTTGGATTGGCGGCACAACACCGTCTGTCTGCATGCGTGCAGGATCGGCGGGGCCTACAACAGTGCCTGCAGGATGTTTGTACCAGCCATTGGGATCGGCTGCATCGGGATTATCGCGAACTTTAAGCACAGTGAACATGCCGCCCATATCGATGTAACTGAATGGCCCTTGACCACCACGCATAGGAAGACTGTTCGGAGGAATGGGCATTTCCATTTCACCCATACCGCCCATGCCTGTTGTACCCATGGTCATATATTCTGGCATAATGCGTTGCATACGCTGATCAAGTTTACGTGTATCGGCACCAATCATCTGTGGGATCCCATGTCCCATTTGTGTCATAATATGGTGGGTCATGTGACAATGCATGGCCCAGTCCCCCACGACTTCAGGGACAAACTCAATAACACGTGTACTCCCCGTAGGAATGAGCACAGTTGTTTCTGGGATCTGGGCTGTTTTTTGAATGTATCCACCGTCGGTAGCAGTAAGCATGAATGAAAGGCCATGGATATGGATCGGGTGATGATCCATGGGGCTTAGATTCCCGAATCTTATACGAATACGTTCACCACGACCAACAACGAGCGGATCGGTTCCAGGAAATGATCTGCTATTGAAGGTAAGAATATTGAAATCTTTCATCTCGTTTGAATCAGGACGACGTGCACCAACATTAAGGCGCCATTCATGCGTCATCATGACAAAATCGCGGTCAACATGAGGGCCACGTGGACGCCGAGGATGCACGATAAACATACCCGCCATCCCAAGTGCGATCTGGGTCATTTCATCGAAATGCGAGTGATACATAAAAGTGCCAGGATATCGAACCGTAAATTCGTACATAAACGTTTCACCCACGCCTATTGGGCGTTGGTTTAATCCCGAAACACCGTCCATGCCATTGGGCACAATGACCCCATGCCAGTGAACGGTGGTAGGTTCGGGAAGACGATTGCTAACGTAAATTCTAAGATGATCGCCTTCAACAGCCTCAATGGTTGGCCCGGGTGTACTGCCATTGTAGCCCCAACATTGCGCTCGCAATCCTGGCGCAAATTCGTGATCGATCGACTCTGCGATGAGGTGCCCCACTTTGACACCATCAACAATATTCCACGGCAACGTGGAGCCGTTGGGCGTTACAACCGCAAATTGCCCTCCAGGTGCCGCAGTTTTCCTAAATGGTTGTGGTCGATGAGGAATTTTTGCATGGTTCTCTCTGGCTTCCGCGGGGGCTACACGCGCGATCAATGCTGCACCGGCCATCATACTGCTGTACTGAATGAATTCCCGTCGATCCATGTTTTAGTGTCCTCTTGATGACTCGCTTTTTGAACGCATACCGTTTGCTGATGCCTCTGTACGCGTGGAAACATGACGCCCCGCAAGCAGTGCATCAAGCGCCGCAACAGCGCTCCAGTACTCTCGCAATGTTTCAACGTAAGCAAGTTGCGTATCGAGTTGATCGCGACGTGCTTGTAACACATGAAAAATACCAAGTTGCATCGCGTTGTATTGTAAAAGTGTTTGTTCGGTGAGACGACGCTGAGAAGGAACTATGATTTCTTGATATTGACGTGCACGTGCATGCGACGACGTCACACGACCACGCGCTTCGCGCACAGCTGAACGCAAATCGACAGCCATTCCATAGTAATTTTCCATGAGTGCATCGAACTCAGCTTCCAAAGCAACAACAGTCCCCTGTTTTCGATCGAACAGTGGGATCCCTACTGTCAACCCCCTACCAAAACGCCAACCTCGATTTGTGATCGACCCATTTGTATCATCGGGATTTCCATGAAGACTGTGAACATCAACAGAAATATCAGGAAGCCACCCAGCAACACGTGTTATCCCTGCGCGTCGTGCAAGTCCTTCGAGACGATGTTTCGTCGCCATCAGATCAAGACTTGATCCAAGCGCACGTGTTTCCACATCCTCTGGAATCGTGGGTTGCGCAGGAACAGTGGAAAGTTCATTTTTGACCCGCCAATTTGTATCATTTCCGTGTACACCGAGAAGGCGTTGAACTTGTTCACGCTCGATTGCAACATCTAATTCGATTTGAGCAACGGTGATCCTTGCTTTTTCATAAGTCGTTTCCTCGCTCACAAGATCAAGGAGTGCGATATTTCCTGCACCAAATATTGCCCTTGCTGCATCCCTGCTTGCCGCAAAGCCATCAAGCACTTGCTGGGCGATAGCCAAACGCTGCTCAGCAGCCTGCAATCGATAAAAAGCGATGCGAACACGATATCCAAGATCGATGACGGATGATGCAGCACGGTAACGGGCGGCTTCGAGATCCGACTTGGCTGCGCGCGCGCGTATCGGGGCTAATATAGCGCTTGTAATATCGTAATCCACGCGCAATTCTAAAAGAGTATTTCGTTCAGGAAGAATCTCACCCTCCAGCGTTGGATTAGGCAAAAGCCCTTCCTGAATCATATGCCCACGCGCAATTCCCATCCCGCGCAAGATCGCACGCAACTCTCTGTTGTTAATCAACGCAACTCTCACTGCAATTTCTGCATCAAGCGGTTCTTTGAGCAACTGTCTTGCATCTTCATCGGCTGCGGGATCAATATGAGAATCGGTAACGCGAGGAAGATTTTCAATCCGCGTAAGTTCATGAACCTGTCGAACATCGGCCATCATCGATGATGAGAGACAACCCGTTGTGTTCAAGAAGCATAGAAATAAAATGAATCTCTTCATGGCTGGCGTACCAATTCCATTCCACACTTTGGGCATAAACCATCGTGATCGGATACAACGTCTTCATGCATTGGGCAGGAAAAGAGGGGTTGTGAAGCCCCATGGCTATGATGGTCATGTCCTGTATCCACTTTAGGAGCTTCTGGATGAAGTCCAGGCCATTGTTCTGTTGATTCTCCAGGAAGTGGTGGGTCTTCCTGTAACGCGCGCGTGACAGAAGCAGGCTTCGCTTCTACCGCGTGCCGTGATGCTGGTGAAGCTTCTGGAAAACTACGAGGTACAGCTCGAAAGGCGCAGCCGATTTCTATACTGCCAACCCATAGGAGTAGGAATTTTCTTATGAAATTCATTTATCTATCCGTCTTTTCCTCAACACCAAAGGATGCGAAAACTTCACAGCAATATAGACAGATAGCAACAAAGGCGTGACAACGGATGGGAATGGTTGGAACTCTTTTCAATGTTAACTTTGAATTGTCCGACTTTGGGTTTCAATACCCTACCAAATCGGTTAGTTTGATGCATGAATAATGCTTTTTGGCGCGAAGCATGGCGCAACAATCGCACTCCGTGGCATCAAAGGGAAGGCGACAGCGATTTGCATCGCTTTGTCGATAAGTTCCCGCCACCGCCCGCGCTTGTTTTCGTCCCAATGTGCGGAAAATCCTACGATCTGATTTGGTTGGCACAGCGTGGTTACTCCGTGCTCGGCGTCGATCTTGCCCCTGAAGCACTTCAGGGGCTTTACGCCGAAATGAATCATACGCCCGTGCAACAACAAGATGGACCCTTTGTGCGCTACCACGCAGGCGATATAACAACACTCGAAGGTGATATGTTTGCTGTGGGATCTGAGCACCTTGAACACGTTAACGCCGTATTCGACCGCGCAGCGCTTATCGCTCTCCCACCAGAAATGCGACAGCGATATGTTACGCATCTTCGAAAAACATTGCCTGTAGGTACTGTGATTCTTTTGATTTCATTGGATTATCATGGTGGTCACGATGAAGGACCGCCCTTTAGCGTTGCACATTCAGAGATCGAACGACTCTATCACGGTGTTGCGAGTATTGAACAAATCGACCATTATGAATGCAGTGACCGTGTCTCTCCTGCCATGCTCGAAGGAAGCCGGCGCGCATTTAACACGGTATGGCTGATACATCTCTAGTGTCGAGGTAGGCTGGCGAAAACGCGATGGTTCACTCTCAGCAAAAGAACACATTTCAAGTCGATTCCGAGCTGTTTCAGCAAGCGCAGCAAGGCAATGCCCAAGCGATTGAGCAATTACTCACGTTCGTGCAACCACAGCTGTATCGTTACAGCATGCAAATGTGCCGTCATCCCGAGGATGCCGAAGATAATTTGCAGGATGTTCTCTTGGCTGTGGCGCGCAGCATTTCGACCTATCGAGGTGATGCCAGCTTTTCAACCTGGCTTTACACCATCGCGCGCAATGCGTGTGCTAAACGTCGCAAGCGCGAGCGAACGGCGGCTGCGCTTCATGAAGACATGACCACGGCCATAGAAAACGTCACCGAAAACACACCCGGCCCTGAAGAACAAATCGCTTTAGCAGAGCAAATCAACAACTTACACGATGCCATGCAACGACTTGCGCCAGAGTATCGCGAAATCATGATTTTGCGTGACGTTCAGGATCTCAGTGCCAAGGACGTGGCTGCCATCACGGGATTAAGTATTCCCGCGGTAAAAAGCCGGCTCCACCGCGCGCGGGCGCTGGTACGCCAGTGGCTCGCAGAAAAACCCTACGAGCAGCAACCAAACTGCCCAGATATCCGGACACTCTTTTCGCAGCATCTCGAGGGCGATCTCGCCGATGATTTTTGCGCGAACATGCAAAAGCACGTCGACAGCTGCCCACACTGTGCTGCCGAATGCGAAGGCCTGCGGGATATTCTTCACACCTGCAAAGAGTATTCATGCGACCTCCCGCCGTCCTCACAACGGCGCATTCGCAATTCCATCCGAACAACACTCAATTCGTAGAGGATATCGTTCACTTTGCTGTGTTGATCCTGAATCCTTTTTTCAATGCTCGACTCTAACCAGGTGGAATCAGAAAATTCATCAAAGGACTGAAAAGATGTTTGTGCGACAACTCTTCGATGAAAAGACATGGACTTACACCTATCTCCTCTCAGATCCTATCACCCGCTCTCCTCTCAGATCCTATCACCCGCGATGCGGTCATCATTGATTCTGTGTTTGAGCAATCAGAACGTGACCTACAATGGGTCAAAGAATTGGGTTTAAATCTTCGTTACATTCTCGACACCCACGTGCACGCCGATCACATCACAGGTTCAGGGAAACTGCGTGAGAAGACCGGCGCTAAAACCCTGTTGGGTACGCACGCCGGGGTAACCTGTGCGGATATCCCCGCACGCCAAGGAGAACGCCTAAGTTTGGGCGAGAACGAAATTGAAATACGTGAAACACCAGGTCACACCAGTGGCTGCCTCACTTTTGTGGTGCATACCCCAAGCAACACGTATGCGTTTACCGGCGATGCATTGTTGATTCGCGGCTGCGGTAGAACTGATTTTCAACAAGGCGATGCTGCCACACTCTATCGATCGGTGCATAACCAAATCTACACACTTCCGGACAGCACCATCATTTATCCCGGACACGATTATCGAGGAAATCGTGTGACGACCGTGGCCGAGGAGAAGAAGTTCAATCCGCGTCTTAACCTGGCAGTCACACGTGAGATGTTTGTGCAGATCATGGCCAATCTGCACCTCCCCAACCCCAAATACATGGACACTGCCGTCCCTGCCAATCTAGCCTGTGGCCAACAAACAAAAACCATGGAGGTTTGCCAAATGTCCTACCGCGAAGCAGCGCCCAGTGCCGACTTAGATCTCAGCAAATATCGCATCGTCGACGTGCGCGAACCCCATGAATTCACGGGCGAGCTGGGACACCTCAAAGGTGCCGAATTGGTTCCGTTGGCAACACTCAGTGAAAAGGCGCAACAGTGGCCACGCCATGAACAATTGCTCCTTGTGTGTCGCTCTGGGAAACGTTCAGGAAATGCCTGTAGTTTGCTTAGCGAACTTGGGTTTACCAATATAACCAATTTGCAAGGCGGAATGTCTGGCTGGCCTGCAAGTCGTAACAATGAGGTAGCACGATGATCCTATCCATCGGTATGGCATTGCTCGGCGGTGCGATCATTGGAACGGCTGCATCCGTGTTGCTCTATCTTGTGGGCCGCATATGCGGCATCAGCGGCATCGTCGGTGGCTTCATCGATCCAACAACATCGGACAAAGCCTGGCGGCTCGCGTTCGTTGCAGGCTTGCTTGTCGGCGGTGTATTGCTCGCGCGGCTCGCTCCCTCGACCATGCAAACACCCATTGATCACTCGTTAAGTATGGTCGCACTTGCGGGACTTTTTGTGGGCGCAGGCACACTCATGGGCGGCGGCTGCACCAGCGGCCACGGCGTTTGTGGGCTCACACGCTTTTCAACCCGTTCGGTCATCGCAACCGTCATGTTTATGGCAACCGGCGCGCTGACAGCGTCGGTCATGGGCTGGCTGCATAGGAGCACACCATGAAAGTCGTTGTATCGAGTTTTATGTCCGGACTGCTGTTCGCCGTTGGATTGGGGATCGCGGGTATGCTCAATGCCAACAAAGTCATTGCTTTCTTAGACCTCGGCGGTCATTGGGATCCAAGTCTGGGTTTTGTGGTCGCCGGCGCCATTGCCGTGCACTTTATCCTTTATCGCTATATCATGCGCCAACGCAGTCCCATCTTTGGCGAACACTTTCATATCCCGACACGTCGTGATGTGACACCTCGCCTGCTTATGGGTTCGGCGCTTTTTGGCATAGGCTGGGGACTCGCCGGTTATTGCCCTGGCCCAGGCATCGTTTCTGTCACATCGGGCGCACTCCCCCCTGTCGTGTTTAGCGCCGCCATGCTTTTTGCGATGGCGACCTTTCAATGGCTTGAACGTCTGCACGTGTTGCGTCGAGGCAGGGCAGAACAATGTTGATCGTAATGTTACTCGCACTGATGATTGGACTGTCTCTCGGACTCCTCGGCGGCGGTGGATCCATTCTCGCGGTCCCCATTCTCACGTACGCGGCTGGGCTACCACCCAAAGAAGCCATCGCCACATCACTTTTGGTGGTTGGTGCAACTTCGGCATTTTCACTGTTGCAACATGCACGTCGCGGTAACGTGGCATGGCGCACCGGTTTTCTGTTTGCAATCACATCCATGGTCGGTGCGTATGCTGGCGGACGCGCAGCATATTGGTTTTCGGGGCGCACGCTCCTATTTATGTTTGCCGGCATGATGGCGGTGACTGCCATCGGCATGTTTCGCGGGCGCAAAGAGACTGCGCCCAAAGAACGCTCACAAAATATTCAGATGCTGGTGATCCTCGAAGGTTTCGTTGTGGGATTGATCACGGGTCTCGTCGGTGCTGGCGGCGGTTTTCTGGTGGTCCCTGCTTTGGTACTATTCGCCAACATGCCCATGCGCCAGGCCATTGGTACTTCGCTGTTGGTCATTGCCTTAAATTCTTCTGCAGCCTTTGCAGGACATATTACCCATGTTCACGTGAATTATTGGCTAGCAACACAAGTCACCGGGGCCGCAATGCTTGGAAGTCTCGTTGGCGCCAGAGCCTCGCAGCATGTTCCGGCGCAGATCTTGCGCAAATACTTTGCCATCTTTGTTTTGATCATGGCTGTCTATGTTACGTGGCGAAGTATTTAGGGCACACCTCATCGCAATAATTAACAGTTACAATTGGTTCGATCCGCAAATGATGCTAACAAGCGAAGATGACCTATCATGAAATTCTCAATTTTTGGTTCAATGAACTTACGCCGAAGCAATGGTTTATCAAAGACACCACACTCGATACGTTAATCAAGCAACGGTTTGAAGACATTCATCGTCAAGCAAAAACATGCGAATTATCACAATGGCGTCAATCACCCGACGGACGGCTCGCCGAAATTATTGTATTGGACCAATTTTCCAGAAATATCTACCGTGATCATGCACTCGCCTTTGCGTGTGACAACCTGGCACTGGCGTTGGGCCAAGAGGCTGTACACAGCGGTGCTGACCAACATATTGAAGTCAATCGTCGCTCATTTTTGTACATGCCCTATATGCACAGTGAATCGCGCATAATACATAGCGCGGCAGTCCAATTATTCAGTATAAAAGGCCTTGAAAGCAGTCTCGACTTTGAACTGAAACACAAACAGATCATCGATCGTTTTGGGCGATTCCCCCATCGCAACCTCATTCTCAACCGCAGCTCAACACACGAAGAAATTGAATTTCTTAAACAACCTGGTTCATCATTTTAGAACATTTAAATTCGAATATTCAACCAGGTAAGGATGTCCATTTTGATGATTTCCTCATTCGGAACGCACGCCGGATGAGCTTAGAAATCTCAATAACCGTGACGGGAATGAATTCTAAAAAGAGAGATAGATGGAGCTGATCTAGAAAGTGGACAGTTTAGACAAGGAGTGCCCCTTTTAGCGATGCCTTGAGTTCTCAGTCAACTGGGGACAAATACCCAAGCGAAGAATGCCTTCTTTTGCTGTTGTAAAACTGAATGTAATCATCGATCAGGGCAATACAATATTCGTCTTCCTGCAATGGTAAACGATAAAGTCTTCCTTTTTTGAAACTTGCAAAAAAACTTTCAGCTACCGCATTAAATCAGACTGTCGAAAAGCCACAAAGAAAAATATGCCCTCAAGATGGTTTGATGCACTTCCACATTCGCATCTGGCCTTGGATGATGCCATTGAGCAAGGTGCCTTGCTCTGCAATATGTTGGCAGAACTTAAACGGCAGGGAATAAATCTGTCATGAATTCTGTCAAATCATGCCGTGTCAAATCATGCCGGGTATTGCAATGTGCAGTTTTACATATCTCCAATCATGCCGCCAATCACGCAGACTATTGCAATACCCCGCGTGATGATCTTGATTCGCCGCATCCCTGGATATGTATTGCGATGTACAAAACTGCACATTGCAATACCCGGCGTGATTCCCCAATCACCCATGTCCATGCACACGTTCCCGATGTGCATCATCGCCACAAACATTAACGAAGATGGTGCAGGGTATTCACTTTTCCAGATGTATGGAGATGTACAAAACTGCACATTGCAATACCCGGCATGATCCTTGATCCTTTGCGGCATGATCCTCGGCATGATCCTCGACGATCGCGGGCTCGCAAAAACGCCTTGTAAATTCAGCAACGTGTGGGATTTATTCACCCTGACGGCCCACACCCAACAAAAAAGGAGGTATCCCATGGCAGCGGCATTACCCTCGGCGGCAACAACAGCATCCAGTCCGTTAAAAGTGAATTGCGCAGGCGTATCTCATTTGTCATCAACATCTGATAAAAATCCCAAGGGCACGGTTCCCAGCAGCATAAGCACGCAAGGCTACACGTTGAGTATTCCAAACGATGTTTTCGATACGTTTGTTGCGCCCCATTTAGAACGCGCCGATTTGGCCGCGTTCCGCTTGGTGAATCGCGCAGCCCATGCCGCAACGAATCGGCTCCTGAGAGTTAAAGGTGCGTTTGCGCCACTCCCCCTTAACGATGCCCGTGCGTTTTGTTCTTTCGTATTCGCAGTCGATTATCGCCCATCCGAAGCATACCAAGGTCTTCTTAAAAATCGCACGGTTCAAGTATCGCTGCGGCAACCTGGCAACAAAGATCTTTTAACACAAGTCATCCAAAGGAAAGCCATTCCCCGCGATGTGGCTTTGGACTTGTTCAACAACGCCTGCAAAGATGGCGATATCGACAATGCCAAGTTGCTTGTTGAAACACTCAAGCCCACCACACAAGAGGCAAAAAGCTGGTTCTGCGCCCTGAGGGAGACAACCCACCCTGGCATTGCAAAATGGCTTGTGGAAAGATTCCAAATTACTGCCGCTGATGCGAAACAGTGGAACAACTTTATCTTTCGTAACATGTGCGCGAATGGTTGCCTTGGCCTTGATCGTGGCTTGTTGGCACATTCAAACTCACCGCAAAAGATGCAAAAGATTGGAACAACGATGCCCTTCGGAGTGCGTGCGGGAACGGCCAACTTGGCGTTGCACAATGGCTTGTTGACACATTCAAGCTCACCGCAGAAGATGTGCGAAGTTCGTACGCCCTGAGTTATGCGCACGTGGGTGAACGCTACCTGGTTAAAGCGTGGCTTATGCAGAGATTTAATTTAATCTTCCCTTACGTCGATTGATTCAGACCACCAATCATGAACGCACTTCACGGCGTTGATGTTTGGAATCGCGAAGTTCCAGGTTCATCATGCCGGTCATCAGGTCATCATCCCAATCATGCCGCCAATCATGCAGGGTATTGCAATGTGCAGTTCTGCACATCTCATTACATGACTTATTGAATAGTGAATACCCGGCACCATTCGTTCATTCGTTTAAACCACTGTCCGGAAAACGGGATCCACGATACCTAAACCATGGATGCAAGAACGCTCATTTTAGAGGGCCGTACACAACTTTTGACAATATCTCAAATCTATTTATGCTGGAGTCTCAAATCTTCATCTCAGGATCTTGCTTATGAACCCCTTAAAGTGTTCCCGTCTTTTCTTCTTATTGTTTTGTTCTTTCTTTCTGTTTACGGCCTGTTCAGACGATGTCTCGAGTTCTTTTAGAATGACGGAACTCTTTTCGGTAGGAGGCACGGTAACGGGATTAAACGGAACCGTGGTTCTGCAAAACAACGGGGGCGATAACCTGTCGATCACTTCAAACGGCGCTTTCACTTTTACGACTTCGTTATTGGACACGGACACCTACGCCGTAACCGTCTTGACACAGCCTTCCGACCAGACTTGCACGGTTTCGAATTCAACGGGAACAATCACCGGTGCCAATGTGGCGAATGTAACTGTCACCTGTGCCGTTAATACCTTTACCGTAGGGGGCACGGTGAGTGGACTGTTTGCAGGCTATGAGATGGAATTGTCAAATAATGAAGGAAACTCTTTGATAGTGGAAGGGACAGCAAATGGAAATGGCAACTTTACTTTCTCCGCCGCTTTGGAAAATGGGGCTGCTTATGAGGTGACAGTCACTTCAGCACTCCAAAATTGTGCAGTGGAACAGGGAAGCGGCACTATTAACGGAGACAATAAGAACGATATCACGGTGAACTGTTCGAAGGGGACCATGTTTGTTACTACAGCTACTTTTAATGGAAATTTAAAAGGAACTGCCGCGTCAGCTGTTCAGGGAGCGGATGCAAAATGCGCCGCAGATCTTCAATGTCCTGCTGGTTTTGCATGCAAAGCGATGCTTGGTGCCGCTTTAGACCATGGACCCGCACGCACCGCCTGTGGCACGCCTAATTGCTCAGAGGGGGGCTCCAGCGAGCATGTGGATTGGGTACTTCGGCCTTCTACAGCCTACGTTAGGCCAGATGGAACGACGGTCGTTGGAATTACAAACACCAAGGCCATTTTCGATTTTCCTCTAGCCCATGGCGTCGTGGATACCCAGCAGTTTGCATGGACTGGCTTGGCTCGAGATTGGACCACTCATTTTTACAAATGTTTTAGTTGGACCTCAGAGGATCCTGATTCCGATGGTTATCAAGGTGAGGCGGGAGATGCCTCCGCCGTAAATAATACTTTTAACGACTTTTACAATTTTATCGGCGATCCCTTTTGCAGTACTCCGGCACACTTAAATTGCGTCGCGCATGACACTTTATAGGTAATAAGCCTCTCTTCTCCATATTCAAATCCCCGATCCACCGACGTGAGCACCCAAGGATCATCAAAGACTTCCTCAGCCAATTCAAAACTGACGCCATATCGCAGGGAGAAAAAAGTGCTCACACATTAAGAAAGTATTTCAATCGTTCTTCAAAATAATCTTTTTGCTTGATCTGCACATCGAGAGGTTTCTTTGCCGATCGCAAGGAAATGCAAGCGATACCCCACATTTCGCGCATCGCCGCCATTTTTCCCATAGCAAGCGCTTCAGCGTCGTGGAGCTTGCGTTGCGCACCATTTTCGTAGCCACGCAAAAAGGCGTTTAAATCATCTTTCGATGCATGTTTAAACGCGAGCACGTAATGTCCCATGTCATATGTTCGAAAACCAAAGCCACAGGTTTCCCAATCGATCAACGTGGCGTTTCCTTCTTTGTCAAACAACGTATTTTCCATGTGGCAATCCCTGTGACAAAGACCAAATTCTGAAGGGATATCACGGAGCTTAAGCGCTTGAAGATCATGCCAACAAGACCAAAACTTTTGTTCACACTCTCCTAAAAGCACCTCATCAACAATCGGTGCTAAACATTGCTTCGCCATGGGAAATTTTTCTTGAATATGTTCCAAAGAAAATCCACGGCGTTCAGATACGCTGTTCGATTTCACCCACTCATCTGCCACACGATGAAACGAACCCAACGTAAATCCAAAGCCTTCACTTTCTGACAACATAAGTCGATAATGAGGATCTGTCCGCAAATGTGCATTCAAACGACCTTGTCCCTCTGAAAAGGTATAACGAACAAGAAGATGTGGTTGATCGGCTTGAATTGTCGTCAATGCTTCCTGAGGTGACGGCACTCCACATTCCACACGAACCCCATGGTCACGCAAGTATGCCAATAAACGCAACTCACACGTGATACGTTCGGTTTCCTCGCAGGATCTAACGCGAAGCACACATTTTTGCGACGGCGTGCCATGGGTTACGAGATAAACATCGCTGAAACCTTCAATATGATGAACATCGTGAATCGGTTTCAAATGCTCCGAAATCCATTGCGTGACCGATGAGGAAAGAGACTGAACACTTGGGGCTGTGCTCATATTTAAAGTATCGGCTGTTTAGACAACAAAGTTGTCAGCTACAGGTTATTGAAACTCTTCGACACTGCGAAAAAATGAAGTTCGCCCCAAAACACTGGCCCCGAGGCAAAATCAGCCCTTGGAAATTTTTTAGAAATTCGTAAGTGCTTGAAATTAAAAGAGAAAAAATGGAGCGGGTGCGAAGTGTTACTCGGGCTTCGCGCGAACGGTCCGACAGGACCGCTCGCACGTTAGCCCAAGTCGCGCAGTGGAGATTCGAACTCGCGACTTCAACCTTGGCAAGGCGAATATGTCCGATAAAGACAAACCGGGTGACGCCGAATAGCTTGAAATCATTGGGCTTTTTCGCTTTATGCAGGTTTTTTACGCATCTTTCTTACATGCCAAACACTGACCCCGGCACTGACCCCTTCAGGCCCATGGGAGTAAAATAGTGTGGGCTTACGTTTATGTTATAAATGTTTCAACTAGAAAGAAATGTGATACATTAACAACATATGTCCATGGGCGAAAAAAACAAGATATTGAAACACATTGAAAAAAATATATTCATCACCGCGGCAGAGGCCCGTAAGCATGGTATTGGCCCGATGGTATTGTCTCGCATGGTCGCCAAGGAAGAGCTTTTTAGCACTGAGCGTGGCGTGTATGCGACAACCCTCGACTGGTTGACGGATCCGCTCAAAAAATATCTTGCGGCCTGTACGCTTTATCCAGAGGCAGTCATCAGCGGCATATCCGCATTGACCTATTATGATCTCACCGATGAAGAAGAACGAAAAATCTGGATTACAATCCCCATCAGCCAAGTTGTAAGGAATCCCAAATACCGAGCTTTAAGATCTCAAGGAAATTGCTACTCGCTCGGTATTCAGACTTTCAAATTCGGGAAACGTCGCGTTCGAATTTACAATATCGAAAAAACAGTAATCGACGCCTTAAAATATCAACCCGAAGAAGTGGGCTATAAGGCGCTCAAGGGTTATTTAAAACGAAAAGACAAAGATGTGAAGAAGCTCTGTCGGTATGCCGAAGTTCTTGGCAAACCATTAGAAGATAAGGTTCGCTTCTTTTTAGCAGAAGAGTGATTTATGCAAAATGCTTCCAGCTTACATGCCAAATTGTTGAACATTGCGCGTCAGGAAGGACTTGAATTCCAGCTCCTTATCAATCGATTTGGTGCTGAACAGTTTCTGGCCAGACTCAGTCAATCAGCATTCGCCCAGAAATTTGTTTTCAAAGGTGGAGCACTGCTCGCATACCTGATTGATACTGACCGAAAAACCAAAGACCTCGATTTCACCATCAAACATCAAAGCAATCAGGTTGACGAAGTGGCAGCCATCATCAAGTCAGTTCTGGAAACGCCAGTTGATGATTGTATTGATTGGGGGGAAATCGAAGGATCATCCCTGACTCATCCGGACATGGACTATCCCGGTGTTCGTATCATTTGTCACTTTCTTCTCGAAAAAATGCGCGGTCGAGTGCAAATGGATATGGCGATTGGTGAAGTCGATGAAGCCACTCGTATTCCACTGAAAAGAATACGATACAAAAATGCTCCGTTGATGGGGCCTGATTTTTCAATTTTGTCTTATCCTCGTGAATTGATCTTTGCAGAGAAGTTGCAAATTGCCGTCGCCAAAAAAGAAAACAACACGCGCATGAGAGATTTTTACGATCTTTTCAAACTCCTAAATCATGGATTGGACGATGTACTGCTTAAAACATGCCTGACATCGGTCTTTAGCAAACGTGAGACGACGCTGATTACGGAATTCAAACTAGATGACCAAGGATTCTCAAAGCTTCAAAAATATTGGGAAGCTTATATCACGAAAGCCAAACTTGTTGGTGCCCCTCAAGAAGTCGCTGCAATCATCTCCATGGTAAACGTCAGGTTGAAAAAACTTTATGAAAGAAAATAAAATCGAAATCTATGTCAGCACTGACATTGAAGCTGATGGACCTATTCCTGGTATGAATTCCATGCTCAGTTTTGGTTCAGCAGCTTATCTCGCCGACAAAACATTGATCGGAACCTTCACTGCGAATCTTGAAACGATCCCCAATGCAACGACGGATCCCAAAACCATGGAATGGTGGCAAGGCCAACCCGATGCGTGGAAAGCTTGCAGAGAAAACCTACAAACGCCCGAAAACGCGATGAGAGATTATTTGGTGTGGTTGAAACAATTGCCGGGAATACCTGTTTTTGTCGGCTATCCCGCAGCATACGATTTTCTTTTTGTGTATTGGTATTTGATTCGCTTTACCAGTGAGAGTCCATTTTCTCATTCAGCGCTTGATATCAAAACACTTGCCATGGTGCTGTTGAAATCCGACTATCGAAAAGCCACAAAGAAAAATATGCCCTCAAGATGGTTTGATGCACTTCCACATTCGCATCTGGCCTTGGATGATGCCATTGAGCAAGGTGCCTTGTTCTGCAATATGTTGGCAGAACTCAAACGGTAGGAAATAACACACCGGGTATTCTACTTTGCATTTCCGTACACGCACCAACAATGCAGGGCGATATACAAAAGCGTCAAATCATGCCGCGTAAGTTTCCACATTCATGTGCCCATCCCATGCGATTGAGCCAACATATTGAATGCATACACATATAAGCGAAATAGCAAGATAAGCACTGTGCTTATGCTTTACTAATTATGCATGCAATCGGTGGCATAGGCCCGCTCTTTAGACCGTACAGGGCATAGTAGTCCTTCATTGGCGTTCATAAGAAAATTCAATTATGAACTATCTAAATAGAGACACTACACATTCTTCCGTTGAATACATGCCTCTCATGCTGCTAAGACTCCCCGCGTCAATTGCGGCATCTTATAATCTCTCGTTTCTCAGTGCATGAAGGACAATACGATGAAAATGAACGGTGCTCTTTTGTGCGTATTCTTTTCGCTCTTCACAGTCATTTCGGGTTGCGCCAGCAACGATGGCAAAGAGTGCAGCGCCAACACCGATTGCACAAGCATGCTGTGCACCAACAACGTATGCCAAGTACCAACCTGTCGCGACCGCGTTTTGAACGGCACAGAAACCAGCAGCGATTGCGGCGGGACATGCGCGCCCTGTGGGAATGGGAAAGCGTGCGATACCGACAATGACTGCACAAGCAAGTTGTGCACGAACCACCTGTGCCTACAACAGCCGTGCAGCAATCATGTCATGGACGGCACCGAAACAGATACCGACTGTGGTGGCACATGCAGTGCCTGTTGGAGCGGCAAACGATGCCTTCACGGAAGCGATTGCGTTAGCAAAGTATGCACCAATACCGTTTGCCAAGAACCGACTTGCAACGACTTGGTGCAGAATGGGAATGAAATTGATATCGACTGCGGGGGAACCTGTCATGCATGCAATGATTTGCAGCATTGCACCTACGCCAACGACTGCACTAGCAAAATATGCACAAACAATACTTGCAGCATACCAACATGCAGCGACAAAACACAAAACGGCACGGAATCAAGTATCGATTGCGGCGGCACGTGCACTGCCTGTGCCGTTGGGCTTTCATGCGCAACAGGAAGTGATTGTATCACCCACTCATGCTCAGGCGCTGTGTGCCAAGCAGCAACATGCAATGACAACATCTTGAATGGATCCGAATTGGATACCGATTGTGGCGGCATATGCGGTACGTGCAAGGACACACAGCACTGCAATGTGAGCGCCGACTGTTCAAGTAAAGTGTGTACCCAAAATGTGTGCCAAGCCCCAACCTGCACCGACAATGTTAAAAACGGAACAGAAACGGATGTGAACTGTGGAGGGTCGTGCGGGAGTTGCAGTAAAGGATTGGCTTGCAATGTCAATAACGACTGTTTCACCAAATTATGTGCCGACAATATTTGCGAACTAACGACATGTGGGAAGATCAACGGAAGTTTTTCTGTAACCGACACAAACGTCAATCAGCTTTCAAATATTTGTACAATCAAAGGCGATTTAACAATAAGTAACACAACATTAAAAATTATTTCGTCGCCACACCTGAAAACAGTCAATGGGGCAATCTATATAGCAAACAACACAGCACTGGACACTATCAATTTCCCTGTATTGAACAGCTCCGATAAATCGTTGACGATTTACAAGAATGACTCACTCAAAAACTTGTCGATGCCAAAATTCGCGATGACGGCCACGTCAAACGGCGAAAGTTTCTACGTCAGTAAAAATGCACTCCTCGAAGATCTCTCGCTTCCTTCGCTTACAACTTCAGGGCTCAGCATTGACAACAATGCCGCAATCAAAAACATTTTTCTACCGAAGCTTACTTCTACTTCCAACTGGGGGCTTTCAATATATGAAAATTCTTCCCTAAAAAATATTTCGATACCGCTCTTGGCCCGTGTAAATCGGGTCTTCCGTGTCGAAGACAATGTTTCATTAGAAAACATTTATCTTCCGGGGATAGAAGTACTCAACGGAAATATTTTCATTGAAGGGAATACATCTCTTCAGACGGTGTCACTTCCAAAGCTCAACGCGATCACAAACGACAACACTGCACAAGCACAATTTTTACAAATAGTTAAAAACGAAGCCCTCCAAAACATCAATCTCCCTGCATTAAACAGAATCGAACCCCATTTAGATATCTTTAGAAACGACAAGCTAACAAGCATAATATTCCCTAAACTTAATTCTATGGGCACAGGAGCACGGATTTCTTATACAAACCTCAAAAGCATAAGCTTTCCTGAACTGTCAGAAATTCGTGGTCTTTTGTGGATTGAAGAGAATGCAATGCTCGAAAATATTGACACACCAAAGCTAATAGACATGACCTCGGGTAGTATTGAAGTATCGAACAATAAACTTTTAAAAAGTGTATCGTTGCCCCTTCTAGGGAAAATCTCCAGCATAGAAATCTCTTATGGCCAAGCATTAGAAACCATTTCAATACCTCAGCTTGTAAACATCACTGGACAGCTTGTCATACGGTACAACCGGAAGATCAGATATTTGGACCTTTCACATCTACAAAATATCGAATGGGATTTTGAGTTTTATAGCAACTACATGTCCAACGCTCTTACGCTTCCTGAGCTCAAAAGCATTGGGAGAAATATTAATATTGAGAATAACTACTGGTTCGAATACACCCCATGGTCTCCCGAAATTTCTATGCCGTACCTTACGACCATCGGGGGCGAGTTTCATATTGCGCCTACTTCAATTAAATGCGCGGGACCCTATTTCGCACCCAATTCATGCGCTAAAGCAAATTGATCCGCGAACTGCATCAGCTAATCTGTGTATATCCACAATCTAAAAAGTGAAGTCGTAAACTCGGAACTCGGGGTCAACAAGATCTACCCGGACCCCATGAATCAACAAGATGGGCCCTGCGTCTTTCATCCTATTCATTGCATCCGCATACGCTGAATATTCTCGACGTGGATCTTATTTGTTTTCCTACCAGGGGGAAGTCTCGTTTTTTTAATGTCTTCGATTATTTGCGCGACTTCCAACGTCGTAAAACGTTGTTTTTTGTATTGCGTAATTTTTTCCGTCGAATCATAGAGCGAACAAATCTCGTCGGGCATATTCTTCCCTAATTTTGCAGTTCCAGCAAAAACAACAAATGACACAAAAACATAGTCGGGGAGCTGCAACACTGATTTCAGTGCTTTAATATGAGTCTTCTGCTGTAAACACGGGTTCCTCATCGGGTATTCCCTTTTCCTAAAAAACACACGCCAAGTTGCATCGTGATGTCCACCAATTACCAACCCCGCGATCGTTTTTGTTTCAATCACAAAAACACCAAAAGGAGAAACAACAACGTGATCTATCTGGGCGGTGCCATTTTCTGTGGGTAGCGTGACATCGGAAATCATGTGATAAATTTTTCGGTCAAGACAACGGGTTAACGTTTCATGGACCCTGCGTTCCCCTTCCCTACCACGCAATACTTCAAGGGATGGGCCAAATGCACCAAGCACACCTCGAATGAGCCAATAGAGGAATATGAGCGCAAGAACATAGCCCATGGTTTTCTCTTTACTAAAATCAGTCTTTTTACCACTCAGTAAAACATGGAGATTTAGTAAAAATTATCCCCATGCTTACCCGTAGATTATTGCGCCAAAAACAGAATTTATAATCCGACAAACAATGCTTCGCACGCCTTGGTCTTTCCTAAAATAAAAAATTCAAACATTTTTTTTGCCCCATCGATCCCGAGGAAGTACAACAGAGAGAGCAACGGCCGTTCGGGTTTCTGCAAACCTGAGAACGGCGGCGATGGAGCTACTAACTCCACCACCGCCTAGGCCACGAACCTTAACAGACAAGGTTAGAGACCTATGAACTTATCTAAGCCGATCCGTCTCCTCATTCAAGTTCCGATTATGTTGACCCTCCCACCCTTCGCGGTGTTGGGCCTTCGTCTATTCTTCGTGCGCAATCCCAAAGTAGCCTTTGTCATCATGGTGCTGCGCACTGTGGCCACCACGCCAAGCTCCTAAAAATACATTGAACTGACGTCTTTCACGTGCTACGAGAGCTCGCCATACGCATGTACTAGAGCTCTGGTTGGCTAAACACTTTTGGTTTCATTGGGGAAAGAAAACATGTGGATCCCGCTTCACGAATCAGCACTTGGACATCGTAAATTTCGTAGACTCGCACGAACTTTAAGTATCAACGAAGCCGCTGCCGTCGGACATCTCACACTTCTATGGTTAAGCGTTTTGCAACGCGCACCACATGGCATGTTGGATGACCACGACGCCGAAGACATCGCCGCCTACGCACGCTGGGAAGGCGATGCCGATGAATTCGTGACAGCACTTATGGATGTTCGTTTTCTTGATTGCATCGATGGCACTTACGCATTGCACGATTGGGATGAACACACCCTGCACGGCAAAGAAAAGTCACGACGCGAACGCGACAAACAACGCAAGCGCGTAGTGAACCATACGCCTGAAACATCGCCCCTGCCCTCTTGCGATGCACCTCATGACAACCAAGAACCCCAAAAAGATACGTTTCAACACGTTTCCAGCGGAATTCCATGGAATTCCACGGACGATGCACAAACTTCCAACGGAATTCCATCGGAGGTTTCCACAAACGACTCGGAATTCCACGCCCTATATATAGAGAGAGATATAGATAAAGAGATAGAGATAGAAAAAACAAACACAAGGCGCGCGCACACGCGCGAGGATGTGTTGTTGGTCTTTTCTCATTATCGAAAATTTCATCCCCATGCGCACCCCTCGCCGCAATCGAACAGCATCGAGTGGAAAGCCATCGCTGCACGCATGGCCGAAGGCTACAGCGTCGAGGATCTGTGCAAAGCCATCGACGGTTGCCATCGCTCACCGTTTCACCTCGGCCAAAACGAAAGCGGCACCAAACACACCGGACTTCGCATCGTCGTGCGCGATGGTTCGCAGATTGCAAACTTCATTGCCATGGCCAACAACCCAACACCCTGCCCTACGCAGCCTGTAAGCCCCGCCACGCAGCGTTTGATCTCCGTGGGCAATGCATGGCTGGCCAAAACTGAAAACGCCCTGGAGGTACACTGATGCACTCCCAAGACCGCAGCGCATTTTTTATGGCCTTCGCGAGTTTGTGTACGGCGTTTTCGCGCAACGTCGATGAAGCCCTTGTGGAAGTATATTGGCGCGCACTCAGTGATTTGCCGGTGGACGCCGTGCGCGCAGCCATGGACGAAGCCATCATGACCCAAGACTTCATGCCACCGCCTGCCAAGCTTCGTCGGTTTGCGGGCCAGAACAGCAGCGAGAGTTGCGCTGAGCCTTCGGACGAAGCCTTTGCACTGGTTGCACGCGCCGTGCGTGAAGTAGGATCTTATCGCGCCGTCGATTTTGATGACCCATGCATTCACGCAACCATCCGTGCCCTCGGCGGTTGGTC
>SYDY01000010.1 GCA_005801425.1 Bdellovibrionales bacterium
GAACACAGACAATATGTCGATCCTCGGTTTAACGATCGATTATGGTCCCTATGGCTGGATGGAAAATTACGATCCTGACTGGACGCCGAATATTACCGATAAAACAGGGCGGCGTTATCGCTTTTCACATCAACCGGAGGTTGCCTACTGGAACCTTGGACAACTGGCGCGTGCGATAGCACCCCTTGTTGAAAATACGGATGTGTTATCCGAAGGTTTAAAAATATTTGCGGACGTATACAGCCAAGAGGGCGATGCCATGATGGCCGCCAAGTTGGGATTTGTATCCTATCAAGGCGAGGATGATGCTGCGTTGATGACGGACTTTTTGAAATTACTTTATGATGGCGAAATCGATATGACGATCATGTTTCGTGCGCTTGCACATCTTGATGTGATGCAAGAATGTGATGATACATGCATGGCCATGTTGGTGTCGTCATCGTATCAACCGAGCCGATTGAATGCGTCGTATCGTGAAAAAGTGGCGCGATGGTACGCGGCCTATCGTGGTCGTGTTTTGGCTGATGCTGAATCGCATGAAGTGCGTGTTGCCCGTATGAATGCCGTGAATCCCAAATATGTTTTACGGAATTATCTTGCCCAAGAAGCGATCGACCATGCCGAAAATGGTGATTTTAGCCATATCCACGTGCTTGCGAAAATATTACAGCATCCTTATGATGAACAACCCGAGCATGAACGCTATGCGCAATTGAGACCCGAATGGGCAAAGCATCGTGCGGGGTGTTCGATGTTGTCGTGCAGTTCGTAATTTTTTTATTGTAAGGGCGCTTCTTGTAGGGGCGGTTCGCGAACCGCCCTTGCGGCGCTTGTAATATGCAAACAGGGCGGTTCACGAACCGCCCCTACAAGAACACATGCATCGTTTACGCGACTTGTCGATCAAACAGTTCGGGCTGTGCGTGGAAGGGTTCCAAAAGCTGCTTGATTTTGAGCGCCTGGGTTTTTCGAATAGGGCCCATGACGGTGGCGTGCACATTACGGCTCTGAAAAACACTACGCGCGACCGTCAGGAGATCGTTGGGTGTGAGTGCACGCAGTGTGGCCATACGATCGGCAAGGGAACCTGGCGCTGCATAAAGAAGCCCAGCACCAAACGTATCAACCAAATCGCTTGCGGAATCCATGCGAAATTCAAGTTCGTAAAGACATTGTTGCCGGGCTTGTTCAAATTCAGCTTGGCTTATGCCATCACGACAAAGTGTATGTAGCGATTCAAGGGTGGCTTGCACCGCAGCAATGGCACGCTTGGGCATCACGCGAAGTGCGATGTCGTAAAGGCCTGCATCCGGATAACAATCAAGGCCCGACGTGAGATCGTAAACCAGTCCGGTACGATCGCACACCGCTTGTTGCAAACGGGTGCTCAGGCCATCGTCGAGGACACTGGTAAGAACACGCATGGCGGGAAACATCGGATGGGTATCGGGCAATGCGTCGAACGTCAGTAAAATTTCAAGTTGTCCCGTATCTTCGTGCTTGCGTGTGAGCACTGGGCCTTTGGGCGCAAATACAGGCAATGTGGGGGCAGGTTGCGTGCAGCCCGCAGGCAACCCATGAAAGGCATGGTGCACGAGGGTTTCAAGGCTATCAAGATCGCATGGCCCTGCGATGCATAAAGCCATGTTATGGCCGACGTAATAGCGTCCGTGATGGGCACGCAGATCGTGGACGGTAAGTTTGCGGATCACGTCGGATGAACCACCCACGCGCCTTGCCATGGGATCCTCGCCCCAAACGGCTTTGCGTGAAATGTTGGTGATGTCGATGTCGTGACCGTCTTCGTCGATGTCGGATGCGAGCTCTTCGTCGAGCACATGTTTTTCGATATCGATTTCTACGAAGCGTGGCGTAATGAGCATGTCGGCCAGCGCAGACAATACAGGCGCAATGCGTGTGGGGTGGCAATTCACTGTGAAGCTTGTGTGATCACGCCATGTGGCGCCATCCAAGGCGCCGCCAGAGCCTTCAAAGACGGCGGCAAGGGTTGCGGTGCTCGGATAATCGCGGGAGCCACGGTAGAGCATATGTTCGAGAAGATGCGTAAGTCCCCATTGTTCGGGCGATTCGTCACGCGAACCAACACGGATGTACGCGCCGATGGCGCAACTGTGCAGGTGCGGTTGCTGAAGTAACGTGGCGTGAAGTCCGTTCTTCAAAGTGATGTTTCTCTGCATAAACATGCAGTACCTCGGTGATTCTTCAAATCTTGGGCGTGGGGATAGTGGGTGTCAAGGCGGTAAGGGTGCGCTTTTCTAAGTGGTCATTTTTGCTTGAAAATTATGATGTCGCGTGGGGTAGGCGCAGTCTCACAAGTGCGCCGCCATCATGTCCCCCATGCCCATCTATGTGAATACTTCCCCCATGTTCATCCAGGATCTGATGGGTGAGTGAAAGCCCAAGGCCCGTTCCTGTGCGTTTGGTGGTGTAGAAGGGCTCAAACACCCGTGATGCTTCTTGTTCGGACATACCGGGGCCACCATCGGCGATTGTTATTTCCACACAATCTGGATGGGATGCCGTGGTGACGATGAGTGGTCCGCCTTTGGGCATGGCATCGCGTGCGTTGCGCACAATATTAAGCAAAGCCTGTCGCAATTGTCCGGGATCGGCATTGGCATGGGGTGCCGGATCGGCAAGTTGCATGCGTACGGTGACACCATGGGTGCGCAATTCTTCGCGAAGCATGGCAAGGAGATCGCATACGGCTTCGTTGGTGTTGGTACTTTCTATTTGCGGGTGGGGAAGACGCGACAAATGCAGATAGCCTTCGGTAACTTCGGTGAGTCGTTCAACTTCGGTACCAATGGCGCGCAGCAAGGTAAGCACTTCGTCCTGTCGCTCGGCGGGAACGTAGGCTGCAAAATCATCTTCAAGCAATTCGGCGTTAAGACCAATAGCCGACAGTGGATTGCGAATTTCGTGGGCCACCTGCGAGGACAAACGTCCTACGGCAGCAAGACGTTCGCTTGCAAGCAATTGCTTTTTGGTACGCACGGCTTCGGTGACATCGTCTGCGATCCACAAATAGCCACGCGGATGGCCGCTTTCATCCATATAGGGTGAAAGTTGCAAATCGACCAAGACATCATTGCCTGCCGCATCTGTGAATGCGAGTCGCTCAAAACGGCGTGAGGATCCCTCGGCGAGATCAAGCAATGTTGTGATCGGAATATCGGCATGTTGTGCCAGTATTTTCCCAAGTGTTGTTTGCGTAATATCGGCGTCGATCATGGATGCATCACAATTGAGCAAGGTATGGGCCCGGCGATTCACGGTTGTAATATGGTGATGCATGTCGGTTACAACGACTGCGGCATTTAAATTATTGACCAGATTATCTACATACAATCGAAAAAGTGCGACCTCACGTTCGGTACGACGCAAACCGGCTTCGACGCGCTCACGTTGTTGGGTGACCATTTCAACGTCGCTATTGCGCGTGGCGGCTTCACGTGTTTGATTTTGTGCCCATGTGATCAGTGCTGTTTCTTCAGGCGATCTCGCATAAGGCTGTAAAGCCTGCGGTGCACGTAAGCGTCGGCTTAAACGCCGCCCATGGGCTATGGTGAGCATCATGGCGCATAGGGCCAAGACCGCATAACCACTTGCGGTGATCCAGGGGCCTTGTAAGGCGAGTTCCTCTCGCGCTGTGAAATACCGGCGCAGTGTTTGCGAAGTGACTCGGGTAAGCTGGCTTACGAAATTGACGTTTGCGGCGGCGAGTTCGTCTGCGGCCAAATTGCGCTCGTCGATGCGGCTTGTTTCATCGGACGCAAGATCGGCATTCATGCGCAGTGCGGTGATCACCTGGGCGTGGGCATTGTTCAATAGATCGCTGTGGAAGGGTTCAAGCAAAACGCCGAGGTCGTGTTCATACATTTTGATGTCGGCCATAGGCTCCATGGCGCTGGTGTGTCGCCTGAGAATACGATCGGAGGCGGCGAGAAACTGTGCTTCTTCGCGATCAATGGCGTGGATCCTAGCAAGATGGGTTTGGATGCCACGTTCGCGGATCATGCCCGCCACAGAAGATGCAAAGACTGTGAGAGCCAGAGGCCATAACAGATGCCAAATGAGCGGGAGACGCATACTGGCAGGGTATCAAAGCTTTTGGTTATCAGCAAAACAGCATGTGCATTTGTTGTTATGGAGTGCGTCAGCGTCCTTTGCCGTGGGTGATCTTCCACATACTCTCTTATTGATGTTTCTGGTGGTCAAACGTGATCCGGGAGAGTATCTGAGTGTAAGATCCAGCATTTGGGGAGGTTGCCCATGCCCGTGAAATTTAACATTGGTCTGCTTTGTTGGTTGCTTCTAACGGCAACTCAAGCGCAAGCAGGCGATGTGGCGATGATTCATGCCAAAGCCATTACGGGGGGGGTGTCCCAGGAGGCTTTGGACGAATTGACGCGATTGCTCGCGATGGATCTCCGTGAGCGCGGTGTGGGGGTCCACGTCTTGGGGGATGCTGATCCTGGCATTCGTGAACAGCGCGAAGGCCGACGGCATGGTCTTGAATCGATGGTTCAACAAGGCAAGCGGGCCGTCCTTCAGCGTCGATTTGATGAGTCAGTCGATAAACTGCAAACGGTGATCCGTGAGCTTTGGAATGCGCCTGAGTTGCTTGCCAATGTAGACATGTTGCGTGAGGCGTATGCCTATGTGGCGCTTGGTTACTACAGTCAAGGCAAGGAAGAAGAAGCCCGTTTGGCCTTGGCGCAGTTGGTACGTTTGAATCCTGAATGGGAAAGTATTGACGTAGGCACCGATATTGGGCTGAGTCGTATTTATTCCAAAGTGAGAGCTTCGTTGTTGCGAAGTCGACCAGGGATTTTGCAGATCACAAGCGATTTACCGCGAACCGAAGCTTTTTTGAACGATCATCCCTTGGGCCTGTTGCCTGTCAAACTTGAAGGTGTGATCCCGGGTCGGCATGTGCTGCGTTTGCAGGTGGGTGATTTATCGTATGTCCAACACGTGCAAGTGCTCACCGATGACACACTTGAAATCAACAATGCGTGGGCCCATGGCGTGGCAGAACTTGCGGCCATCTCTGCACGCGAAAACAGAATGACACCGACGCAGCGCCAGGCATTGCTTGATCATGCGTTGCGTTCCGGTGCGTTTCGTAAGCTTGTGATCGTGGGTGTGGGCCGTGATGATAGTGGCGTGAGTATCGGCGGTTTGGTGGGCCAGGTGGGAAGCGACAATTGGCAAGCGATGCGCGTTGTCAATGAGGCGGGCAACTTGGGAGAACTCACCAAAACGGCAGCGCTCGTGGCCAAGAGTGTACAAGAGGCCATAGGCGCAACGGGGCCAGGTTTGCGCGGAACGGCGCGTTTGGTGGGAGGATGGCCGAGTCATGCATCGGAAGAGTCGCGTGCTGAAGGCATGCGTGTGGTGCAATTTGCAAGATCCACATGGTCTGCATCGACCGAGGCCATCGAACCGAAAGTTGCAGGTGTTGTTCCACCCACGGCGTTGTTGCAACAAAGTGAAGGTTCCTCAGTCGCTCCTGTGATCCCCTTGTTGGGGACTTATGATCGGGCGATCAATCTTGATGTGCACGCCGAATTGAAAGCATCCAAAAAACCATTTTGGAAAACCTGGTGGTTTTGGACCGCAGTGGGTATTGGCGCAGGGGCTGCTGCTGGCATAGGCAGTTATTTTTTGGTTCAAGACAGCAGAGGCCATGGTGATACCGTGGCTTTGGAGGCATCGTGGGGACGATAAGATGGGCACTTGTTTGTGTCGTATGCGTATCATGTGCTGAAGATCAAAATCCTGTTTCCGTACGTGTGATCGATGCATGCAGTGCGGCTCATCCTCTTGTGCCACTGGCCAATACCATTGAAATTTCTGTGAAGGGTGGCCCCAATGGCTTAACCACGGCGAGCTTTTCCCATGCAGCAGGTTCGGGAAATGTGAATGTGGTACCTGGTGGCGATCTTAGTGTTATCACGGTTCTTGGGCACGGGTTGCCGAGGCCGGGTGAAACCCAGGCTGAAACGGTATTTGCCATGGGGATAGGCGGTATCGATCTTTTCGAGAGTGAAGGGAAGCAGATCGGCGTGGTGGTGGGAGCACCGGATGCATTTGTTCAATCCACCTATGCGACGGAGCAAGTTGGGTTGTGCAGCTATATGGGCGAGCAACGGCGTGCCTTGTCGGGGGCCATGATGCAGGATGGCCGAGTTTTGTTGGTGGGGGGCGAACAACGCAATCCGACGTCGGTGCAGGTTTGGGATTCAACGGAAATTTTCGATCCACGCACGGGCGCCTTTACGGCAGGTCCCGCGCTGCGATGGGCGCGCCGCAACCATACGGTGACGACGAGCAGTTCGGGGCTTGTTGTGATTGCCGGCGGACAAGGACGATTGAACGGTAGCGCGGATGGACTTTTAGAAACGTGGCGTACGGCCTCTGTGTACGATCCCGTGCGCAACAGTTTTGTGGGTGATGGGATCGCCATGGTTGAGCAACGTGCCAATCATACAGCGACAGTGATGCGTGGTGATCGTGTGATTATCATTGGTGGGAATGTGGGTGACACGATCCATGCAAGTACAGAGATCATCAATTTACGTACGGGACGCAGCAAAGCCGGGCCTACGCTTTCTGTGGCACGTACCTACCACACGGCCGTTGCTGTGGGTGATGGTTTGATTGCTGTGATAGGTGGACAATCGGCCGAGGGTCCTGTGGATTCCATAGAATTTATCGTGATTGAAGAAGTTCGTAACGAAGGTGTGACGCAAGAGGTGATCCGTGTGGTGGATGGCCCTAAATTGCAGCATGCGCGTACGGCACCGGCAGCGGTGTTTGATGCATCGAAAAGTGTTTTGTTGATCGCAGGCGGTTTTACGGAATCGCTGCCACTTAATGGTAACATCCCTGATCGCGTTCTTGCTGTGAGTGCGCACGTGGATGTGGTGCTCACGAATGCGCAAAGCCCCGCTTTATCACGTTCGGTGTGCTCTGAGACGCCGCTCGAACGTGGCCGTGCTTGGGCGGGTGTTGTTCCTGTTGCGGGTGGCATGGTTTTGGCCGGTGGTTTGGGATCTTCAGGTGAAGCGTTGGGCGATGCGGTGCATCTTTCTGTCTCTGATTTGGCCCGTTGTACATTGGATATTCGTGCCTCTAAGGGATCGCTTGTTCAAAAACGCATTGCACCGGCGGTGGTTGTTTTGGGGGATGGCGACGTATTTTTAGCGGGTGGCGTGGGTGAAGATATCGCGAGAAATCGCGTGACGTTGGACACCGCCGAAATTTACATACGCGCCCGTTGAATTGCCGCACACAGCGACGCTTCATGCTTATCAGGTGTTATTTCGGCGATTGAAAACCATTGTGCGTTTTCTACTTCTGCGCCGGCTTTCATTTCCCAGTCATTGCTTACAAATGCAAAGCGTATGTCGAAGTGTTCGTGGGCAGGTTCTTTGCTTGTTTCTGGAATGGTGTGAATATCCAAGTGCACCAGTCGTGCATGCTTGATATCAACGTGGACCCCACATTCTTCAATAACTTCCCGAGCCGCTGCATGGACAATGCTTGCGTCTTCAATTTCAATATGACCCCCGGGCTGCAGCCAGCGTTGCAATTTTCGATGATAAATCAAAAGCGTGCTTAGTTTGTCGGGTGACAAAATAATGGCCGATGCGGTGAAGTGTCCTGGAATGAAATGTGTTCGGCGGCAGGATCCTGTGCTTTCTAACAATGCGAGCATGCGCATACGGCAGATCTCTTCGTCGGGTGTCGCGTGATATGCATGAATGATGTCGCGAATAGGGGTCATGTGTTTACTGTTAACACTGCATTGCGTTATCTAGGAAGAGGAAGTGTTAACGCAATGCAGTGTTAACAGTAAACACGTGACCCCATCATGAACCATCGTAAATATTTTGATGCGCGCATGTTTAAGCTGCCCGATCCACGCACGGCCGATCCATCGGGACTTGTGATCGAAACGCCGAAGCTCACGCCTGAACTTGTGCTTGAAGCCTATGTGCGTGGGATGTTCCCGTGGTCAGAAAAACCGGCGCGGTGGTTCAGCCCCGATCCTCGCGCGGTGTTTGTGCGCGAACATGTTCGACTGCCTTCGCGACTTGGTCGCATGGTTCGTCAAGGCAATTTTCATGTCACTTTTGATACAGCATTCGAGGATGTGATGCGCGGATGCCGCAGTGCACACGCCCATGAAGGCGAATGGTTGGGTGACGAATTTATTGAAAGCTACGGTATTTTGCACAAGGCGGGATATGCTCATAGCGTGGAAGTTTGGCAAAATGAAGCCTTGGTGGGGGGCTTGTATGGCATTCAAATCGGCGCGATGTTCGCCGGTGAGTCGATGTTTTATCGGGCGAGCAATGCCTCCAAAGTGGCCTTTGCAGCCTTGATGGCCATGGTTGAGCATTTGGGCATTTGGTTTGTGGATGCCCAAGCGGCCAACGATCATACCGAAAAATTGGGTGTGGTGTGGGTGACGCGCAATGATTTTTTAAAAGCATTGCAACAAGCGGTCCACACGGAGACACCAGGGGGGCCAGGACGCTGGATGGGGCACGCAGAGCTTTATGCTGAACGATACGCGATCAGATCTTGAAACCAGCGAGGCTGAACCGTGAGATCGACCCATGTCTCTATGCTGGGTTTTTCTAGGTAAGATAGCGACTCTCTGAGCTGAAAGTCGCCATCGCTTGCGATGTGGCTGAGGTTTCGGATGATGCGGGGAGGTGTCTCTGGGCGCGTTATGATGCGCAAAGCAGGAAGACCTGCGGCAAAATCATTAAGCATACGAGAGGCCTGAAGGACGCTGTCATATTCCTCTTGATAGGTTTTTTGTATCTTCTCATATGTAGGGCAAGCGCCTTCGGGATTTATGGGGTCGTCGTCGCGTGTCCATTGTCCTATTGCTTCTACCAGTGTCTTGATTGTTTCTTCTGCTCCAGCAGCAAAGGGGCGTAGATGACCTGCCGTGCAGAGTTTGTCCTGTGCCAAATAACCAAAGCGCCCGGTGATGAGATCTGCTTTCCCCGATAATATGTCGATGCGTGCGTTACATATGCTTTTGCGTTCTGCGAAATCATCGGCATCAGGATCAGAGAGATAGTCATTTTGAAGATCGCGTTCGTAACGTAGGCATTGTACCAGCATGGCATGGGTTTTTGGGGCGAGCATGAAAAAATACCAGTGGGCCATGATATCATGCACGGTGCTTGTGCCTTCGCCCAATACGAATTTCCCATCGGCGATGGCGTTGAAAAATTCGGTTGAATCGATATTGCCAGAAGCGACGTAGACGATATCCTTAAGACGTGCCCAAGCTTCGGCAGCGGCAAGGATCTGTTCGGGTTTCATCGATCCGAAATCACAATCGACTGGTACTTTGCCGGTGGTTTTTATTGCAGCCAAAACAAGTGAAGCTTGATCTGCCATCCAGTTAACACCTTTGGCAAAGCTTGCAGGGGTTGCCAAATCGAAACGTTCAGCGATCACGGCGGTGAGATCCACAGGTCGATGACGCAAGATTGTGTAGGGTGGGAGTCCGAATACAGCGGAGACAGGAATACTTAAGCCCCAACCTGGCGTTTCATCGGCCCAGACATCTTCGCCACAGTTTGGCATGGTGTTGTGATGTTTACTTTTGTCGGCAAGAGGCGCCCATGCGCCGCCGAATGATTGAATGGCCCAGAACAAGGGTTTCCCCGATCCCGCGTCGCCGAAACCATGATGTGTTTGGCCTGATAGCCATGCTTGTTTGATGGGCTCACTGCCGTGGTCCCATGGCGTAAATATGGCCAATGTACCATGACGAATGCCACCCGATATTTTGGTTTCAGGCATTCGGAGTGCGACCGAACCGTCTTCTTGCAGCATCCAACATGCATCGTGGAGTGGAGGGCCTTTGTAATGAATGGCCAACGCGCCTTGACTTCCTAAAAGTTCAGGGAGTGTACCACCAAGCGGATGCATCGTTTGTGTTGTCATTGCAGCTTTGCAGTGGTTGCATGATTTGACATGGCTGGTATCCGGGCTCCAACCTTCTTCTACACCGAGACGTGTGAGGGTATAGCTGTCGCGTGGTTTATCGCTTCCTGGCAAAGGTGGCAGTGTGCTTGGTGACATTCTCCATGGAAACGGATGGACCTCTGCGGTGCCGAGGGCGATAGTGCCACTTTGTAATATTGCACTCATCTTATTTACGTACTTTCTTGAAATGTACTACGAACATGAGGCAAACCTTCTGCGAATTGGCTGAGCATGTGGGATGTGGCCAATGCATTATCGTACTCTTCATAAAGTGTTTGCTTGAAAGCATCTGCAGTGGGGATATTCGGTGCTACGTCGAGCTCCCATGAACGCAGGAACGCAATGAGTCTGTCGATGACTTCAGCGGCATGGTGCTTGTTTGCTTTGCGCAGAACGTTGTCAGTGCAAAGCTTGTCATGGATCTGGAGTCCAAAACGGCCTGTGATCAGATCGGCATGTTGTGCGATGCATTTGATTCGTCCTTCTGAGAGATGATGAAAGTTAGCGTCCTCTTGAAGGTTGAATTTTTCTCGCATGCGCTGTTGCAATGCAAGTTCGTATTGGAGGCATTGCGTGAGCATGGCACGTGATCTTGGAGCGAGCATGAAAAAATACCAATGGGCCATGATATCGTGCACAAGGCTCTGATGATCGCCCAATACGAATTTTCCATCGGCGAGAATTCTAAAAAATGTTTCTGCATCAACATTGCCTGGTGCAGGATAAACGATCTCTTTAAGATCTGCCCATGCGTGTGCTGCAGTCCTAATTTCTTCAAATGTCATGTTACCAAAATCACAATGTGGCGGCACAGCATTGTTGTTTGCGTCCATAAACGCCAAGACATGTGCTGCTTGATCCGCCATCCAATTGATGTTTGCAGCAAATGTTGTGGGCGTAGGCAACTCAAATGTTTGTGAAGCGTCGTGGGACTGAGGAAGTCCGAGTATGACGGCAAGTGGTCCGTTGAGTCCCGCACCGGGTGTTGTATCGGCCCACACATCTTCACCGCATGCCAAAATCACAGGCTCTTGGGTGCCTGGTGATTTGTCGACCAGGATCGAAGTGCCCACAGGTGTTTGGAGGGCCCAAAACAGGGGTTTTCCCTCTCCATTGTCCCCAAAGCTGAGACAGCCTTGGGCTGTTACCCATGTGTGGAGCTTAGGGTTTTCGCCTCTGAAATCAGGGGTCCAAGGTACAAATTTTACAAGTTCTCCATTGTGGCGGGGGTCGTTGGCATGGGCGGGCGGGGGTGGTTTTTGGATCGTGATCCTTCCATCGTCTTGCAATGCCCATGAGGCCTGCAGGGCGGGGCCGTTGTATTGGATGGGTAGGGCATCGAGTTTCGTGTGGAAAAGGTCTTCGAGAGTCCGCGGTGGATGCTTCGGAGAAAGCGGTGTGTGGCTCGAAAAGGCCGCATTACAGGTAGGGCACGTTTTGACACGATTTATCTGGGGGCCGAAGGCTTGGTGGTCGCGTGTAAGCGTATAACTGTCACGTGCTTGGGCATGCCCTGGCAGTGGTGCAAGGGTGCTGGGCGCCATGGTCCAGGGAAACGTGCGGGTTGCAACGGTACCGAGGTCCAGGGTTCCATGGGTGGCGACTTGGGCGGTCATGGGAAGGAGCTTACCTACGTACTATGTTCTTATGTTGTTATACATGCGTGAAAACGGTGCTTTTGAGGGTTTAATGGGGGATATTTTAACTTGACGCAACACTTCGGTGTGGTACAAAGACTCCGCTCTGTAATATTTGTTCCCCAGTAGCTCAGTTGGTAGAGCAGGTGACTGTTAATCACCTGGCCCGTGGTTCGAGTCCGCGCTGGGGAGCCACTTTTTTTCTAAAGCGGTCCATTTCATGGTCGCACTTAGCTCAGATCTCCACCTCACCCCATGTATTACCCCCCATGGCCGACTTATTCTGATTGCGTCAGACGATGCTGTTTCTTTAGAGCCTGTGCTTTGCGCACGCATCAAGCACGCGTTTGATCGCGGTGCAGGACACGGATTGTTACGACTTGGGGCCGGCGAAATAGGTCAAGCGCTTCCGCCTGTTTTTGCCTATTGGCGCGAGTTTGCAAGCCAGTACATCACGATCCTATGCACTTTGTCTGATGTTGCACTGCTGGATCCTCCAGCCAATGTAGGATCCTGGGTTTTGTCCGCACCGTTGATGCCGGGTGCTGAATACATCACACCCGATATGTTGCGTGCGCTTTGGCGTGAACTCGGTCATGCACTGATCGCAGAATTTTCGGCCGCGAACACAACCGTTCAAAAATTTTTAGAACACTTCAATCCTGCATGGCATGTTGTTGGACGTGTACATTTTAATCTAGCAGAAAATCGCAAAGACGAAAAAACACCGTTTGCTTTTCTTGCAACATACACCGATCGTTTATCGTCGCAAGGGAAAGCCCAACACCGTCCTCTGGGTCAAGCGCTGCGCGAATATGCGGGCGCCGACAATAAAGATCAGCTGCTGTCGCTTTTGCTCCCCGTGCAACGCGCAGCCGGTTATTGCGCGTGGTTAAAATACATGGTGGATGCCGGTGAAGTTTTTCATCCCTTGCGCTGGACGGCTGCGGATGCATTTCGATTTCTGGGCGATATCCCTGAATTGGAACGCGCAGGTGTGGTCGTGCGCTTGCCGGTTTCATGGAAGTTAGGAAGACCGTCGCGCGCCAAGGTGACCGCCACCGTTGGGGCTTCCGCTCCGTCGCTTTTACGCACCGATGCGCTTCTCGATTTCAAGATGGAGATGACGCTTGATGGCGAGAAACTCACGGACGCCGAAATCAAAGAAATTTTAGCGAGCACCCAGGGGCTTGCCTTGATCCGAGGCCAATGGGTCGAAGTGGATCCCGAACGCCTGTCGCGCATGATGGAACGTTTTCAAGAAGCGGAAAGTCTTGCGCATGGGGGAGGGCTTTCATTTGCTGAAGCCATGCGCATGATTGCTGGCGCTGATTTGATGAACGATGCCGCAAACAATGCGGCCGATCCCGAATGGTCGGGTGTGGTGGCGGGGCCGTGGCTTGCTGACATTTTGAAGGGACTGCGTTCGCCTGAGGGACTCTCTCACGTCGATCCGGGCGCTGCATTGCATGGGACACTAAGGCCCTATCAACACGCGGGTGTGCAGTGGCTTCATTTGCTTGCGAAGCTTGGCCTTGGGGCATGCCTTGCAGATGACATGGGTTTGGGAAAAACCATTCAGATCTTGGCGTTGCTCCTTGTGTTAGAAAGAAAAAAACCAAGTTTGCTTGTGGCGCCTGCATCGTTGCTTAGCAACTGGGCGTCGGAAATCGAAAAATTTGCACCGAGCCTTAAATTTATGATCGCGCATGGTTCTTTGGGTTCCAACGCGTCATTAACAGAACTTTCGGATGTGGATCTTGTGATCACAAGTTACGGATCGCTGTTGCGACTTCCATGGCTCGTGAGCACGCCATGGCATATTGTCATTATCGACGAAGCCCAGGCCATTAAAAATCCAGGTGCCAAACAAACGCGCGAAGTTAAAAAGCTCAAAGCTCATGCGCGGATCGCACTCACGGGTACGCCTGTTGAAAATCGTATGGGCGATCTGTGGTCAATTTTTGATTTCATCAATCCAGGACTCTTGGGATCAGCCAAAGCCTTTACGGAATATACCAAACGAATTGCAAACAATCCCCATAATCCCTATGGGCCGCTGCGCTCACTGGTGCGGCCTTATATTTTGCGTCGTCTTAAAAACGATAAATCGGTGATCTCCGATCTGCCCGATAAAACAGAGATGAAAGCCTATTGTCAGTTAAGTCACAAGCAGGCCGTACTCTACCAACAGGCCGTCAAAGAATTGACCAAGCAACTTGATGAAGTCGAAGGCATCAAGCGAAAAGGCCTTGTAGTGGCCTAGTTGATGCGTTTTAAACAGATCTGCAATCATCCCTCGCAATGGTTGGGTGATGGCGTTTGGGCTTCAGACGATAGTGGAAAATGGGATCGTCTGCGTGAGTTGTGCGAGGTGATTGCCGCCAAGCAAGAAAAAGTGTTGGTGTTTACGCAGTTTCGAGAAGTGGTCGACCCCATTGCGTCGTTTTTAGGAAACGTGTTTGGGCGTCCAGGGCTTGTGCTGCATGGTGGTACGCAGGTTGCCCATCGCAAAGCCTTGGTGAATCGCTTTCAAGAGGATGAATCGATTCCATTTTTTGTACTGTCGCTGAAGGCTGGTGGTTCTGGCCTTAATATCACTGCCGCATCCCATGTGATCCATTTTGATCGCTGGTGGAATCCTGCGGTTGAAAATCAGGCCACCGATCGCGCATTTCGTATTGGGCAAACCAAAAATGTCTTGGTCCATAAATTTGTGTGCCGTGGGACGATTGAAGAAAAAATCGATGCATTGATCGAATCGAAGAAAAAACTTTCGACCGATCTTTTGGAAGGTGCTTCGGAGATCAATCTTACCGAAATGAATGATGACGATTTACTGCGTCTGGTGGCGCTTGATCTCGGCAGTGCGATTAAGGAGTAACCCATGGGATATTACGGTGGTGGATGGGGTGCCTATGTGTCCGTGGCTGAACGGCGTCGCAATGCCATGCAACAAATGGAAAATCTCAAAAAAGTGGGCCATCCCGTTTCGCCTGTGGTGATCGAGGGTAAAAAAATTGCCAAGACGTTTTGGGGCAAGGCATGGTGCGATCATCTTGAAAAATATTGCGACGCAGAAAGTCGTTTGCCGCGCGGTCGCACGTATGTGCGCAATGGCTCGGTGGTTGATCTTCAAATCAACAAGGGTGTGGTGAAGGCTTACGTGAGTGGGTCGTCTTTGTACAAAGTGACCGTGAAAGTAGAACCTGTTCAAACCGCGATTTGGGATGCATTGCGCCGCGATTGTGCGGGGGCCATCAGTTCATTGATTGAACTTTTGCAAGGGCGTTTTTCCGATGGCGTGATGGAACGCATTTGTCAGCCAAAGACAGGCTTATTTCCGGGTGGCGATGATTTGAAATTTGGTTGTAACTGTCCTGATTGGGCCACCATGTGCAAACATGTGGCGGCTGTTTTGTATGGCGTGGGTTCACGGCTTGATGCACAACCTGAATTGATTTTTGAATTGCGCAAGGTAGATGCCAAGGATCTCATCGCACAAGCCGCGCAAGGTCTCTCTTTAACGATCCATGAACCCCATGCCGACCATATTTTGGATGATGAGGATTTATCATCGTTGTTTGGTTTGGATCTGGACGAGGCACCCAAGCCCAAAGCAAAACGTCGGGGGCGGCCTAAAAAAGCGTAGAGGTGCAGCTTGCTGCGCCATAAGTATCAGTCAATCTGGCTTCGCAACATCCACGCTGTTTTCTCATGGGTTTGCATGCGTTGTGTGAGTAAATCGCATGTGGGTTGATCATTTGCGTGATCTGCCACTGAGAATACATCTCGCGCGGTGCGCGTGACGGTTTCATGCCCTTCCACGAGAAATCGGATCATGTCTTCGGCACTTGGTACGCCATCTTGCTCTTTGATACTTGATAAAGCGATGAACTGGTTGAAAGTGGCAGGCGTGGGTAAACCCAATGCACGAATGCGTTCGGCAATGAGATCGACCGCAGCGGCGAGCTCGTTGTATTGTGCATCAAACATAAGATGAAGACTCGAAAAGTTAGAACCTGTGACATTCCAGTGAAAATTCTGTGTTTTCAAATAGAGTGTATAGGTATCTGCAAGGACACGTGACAGACCTGCGGCAATTTCTTCCCGTTTTTTAGGTTCGATACCGATATTGATTTTCATAGGTGTTCTCCGTGGTAATAATATTTTGATTGCATAATACGCTTTAAAGAGAAGAGATGCTAGGAAAGGATGACATGACCATGTCTGAACCATTGGATCCCAAGAAAGGCCTCAGCGAAGCCCAAGCGGCTGAACGTCTTCTTACGGAAGGGCATAACGAACTGCCTTCAAGCCGCAAGCAAACATTCGTGGATCTTGTTTGGGGTGTTTTAAAAGAACCGATGTTTTTGCTGCTTCTTGTCTGCGGCGTGATTTATTTTTTATTAGGCGACCATCAAGAGGCTGCAATTCTTTTGGGCTTTGTTGTGATGGTGGCGGTGATTACGCTGTATCAAGAACAAAAAACTGAGCGTGCACTTGAGGCATTGCGTGATTTATCAAGTCCTCGTGCGCTTGTGGTGCGTGAAGGAAGACGGTCGCGTATTGCAGGCCGCGATGTGGTGCGTGGAGATTGTTTGGTGCTCTCCGAAGGCGATCGTGTGCCTGCCGATGCAGCACTTGTTTCATGCGATCATTTATCAATCGACGAATCATTGCTTACGGGTGAATCGCTTCCTGTTCGTAAAACAGCATGGGATGGCGTCATGGCCATGGGACGTCCTGGTGGTGATGATCTTCCTTTTGTTTTTGCGGGCACTTTGGTGACGCAAGGGCAGGCAGTAGCGCAAGTGCTCTCCACGGGCAGTCACACCGAAATGGGACGTATCGGCAAAGCGCTGCTTACGGTGGCGCCTGAAGCAAGCAGGCTTCAGCGCGAAACAAGTCGTCTTGTGCGTCAGATTGCGATTGTTGCGATTGCGTTGTGCGCGATTGTGATTGTGGCCTATGGTGTGTTGCGTGCCGATTGGTTGAATGGCTTGCTATCGGGTCTTACGCTTGCCATGGCCATTTTGCCCAACGAATTTCCGGCAGTGCTCGCGATTTTTTTGGCATTGGGTGCGTGGCGCATTTCACGCAAAGGAGCGCTTGTTCGGCGTGTTCCTGTGCTTGAAACATTAGGCGCTGCCACGGTTTTGTGTGTTGATAAAACAGGCACGTTGACACAAAATAAAATGTCGGTGCGAAAAATGTTTGCCGAAGGGCAATTTTTTGACATCACATCCGAACAGACTGAAACACTTCCTGAGTTTGTTCATGAACTTGTGGAATACGCGATCCTGGCAAGTCAGCGCGATCCGTTCGATCCCATGGAAAAAGCGTTTAACGCATTGGGGGAACGTAGGTTATCGGACACAGAACATTTGCATCCACAGTGGACACTCGTCAAACAATACCCTTTGTCCAATGCGCTTCTGGCGTTATCGCATGTCTGGGTGGCGCCTGATGGCGTAGAACACGTGATTGCGGCCAAAGGTGCTTTTGAAGCGATTGCAGATCTGTGTCATCTCACACCCGAAAAAGAACAGGCTTTGCGTGTGCATGCAGAGCGTATGGCAGGGGAGGGATTGCGTGTCCTTGGTGTGGCAAAATCCACATTTCAAATGGGGACGTTGCCCGATGTGCAACACGATTTCCCGTTTGAATTTGTAGGTCTTGTGGGGTTGGCTGATCCCATTCGCCCCATGGTACCAAGCGCGATTGCGTCGTGTTATGCGGCGGGCATTCGTGTGGTGATGATCACAGGCGATCATCCGCGTACGGCGATGCGTATCGCGCAAGAAGTCGGTCTTGCGCGTGCGGATGACGTTCTTACCGGTGCTGAACTTGATGCTATGAACGATGTTGAACTTTCAGAACGATTGCAGCAGGTCAACGTGTTTGCCCGCGTGGTACCTGAACAAAAATTACGTGTGGTGCGTGCGCTGCAATCACGGGGCGATGTGGTTGCCATGACGGGTGATGGTGTGAACGATGCACCTGCTTTAAAAGCCGCAGATATTGGTATTGCGATGGGTGGGCGCGGAACCGACGTTGCCCGTGAATCCTCGGGCCTCGTGATACTCGACGACGATTTTTCAACGATTGTTGAAGCTATACGACTTGGTCGTCGTATCTTTGATAATTTGAAAAATGCCATGGCCTATATTTTGGCTATTCACGTGCCTATTGCAGGGATCACTGTTGTCCCTGTGTTGCTTGATCTTCCCATGGTGTTGATGCCTATTCACGTGGCGTTTTTGCATTTGATTATTGAGCCTGCGTGCTCGGTTGTTTTTGAGGTTGAGCCGGCGGATCCTGCATTGATGCACCGTGATCCACGCGATCCCCAATTGCCTCTGTTTGGGAAACGTTTGTTGGGGTTGAGCTTTTTGCAAGGTGCGAGTGTGCTCGCCATGTTGCTTGTTGTTTTTCTTCTTACGCTTTATCGGAATAAAGGCGAATTTGAAGCGCGGTCACTGACGTTTGCAACGCTTGTGATTGCCAATCTTGCGTTGATTTTTGTGAATCGTTCATGGCATCGCTCATTTTGGGAAACGTTGCGTGTGCCCAATAAAACATTGTGGTGGGTTGTTGGCATGGGCGTTGTTTTTCTGGGTGTTATTTTTTACACACCGTTTTTTCGTGGACTGTTTCGGTTTGCGCCATTGCATGCCGATGATGTTGCACTTTGTTTTGCCGCGGGTGTGTTGAGTATTGGATGGTTTGAGGTGTTGAAGATGTTTGAGCGGCGCACTCCCGCGCCGGTATTATAGCTCGCACCCCAACCGCTTCGCTGCGCTCAGCGACTCCCCCTCGCGCTTTGCGCGAAGTGGAGTTTAGATGCTGTAGCGACACTCCATTTTTTGCTAAGCAAAGGGGGAGTCGATTGTGAAGCAATCGGTGGGGGTCCATCATGCCATTTCGTGTGGGGTGGGCGCTGGACAATCGTTCAAAACATACCCGACGCCTCTCATGATGTGCGATATGTGAGATGTTTTCGACAAAATCGACTCATAAAAATCCAAGAAATCACCTCCGGATTATGAGACTCTAGAGACTGTGCGGAGGTTTCGTATGGTGGGTTTTGTTCGTAAGTCGCTTCTTGTTTCGTTTTCAGTGCTTGGGCTCGTTGCTTGTAAAGCTGCAGGAATAGGCGATCCTCCACATATTACGACATTCGAGTCCACGACCCAACCAGCGCCTTACACTGTCACATGGCAGGTCGAAAACGCCACTGCATGTGAAATACGTGGCAATGGTTGTGTGTGGGGAGGGGAGGTTTCTTGTGACGCTTTGTACACTGTCACGGCCACCACCGCTACAGGTTCCACGGCCACATCGGGCTCTATCGTTGTGACCCCCAAAACTTTTTTGACCATGCAATTGACCTGCCATAATGCGGATAGCCAAAGTGTTACGGATGAATTCAATTTGTCTGGACCTGGCGGTGCAACGACGATCAGTTCGTTCAAAGTACAAGATCAAGAGACCAGTGTGAGTCATGCGTTTAGGGCAGGGACGGTGTTAAATTTCACATGGGTTGCACTCAACGCAGCGGAATGTCGTTTGTACACCCGAACCGGAACCGGACCAAGCTCAACGCTTGCTCTTGTGAAAAAGTCGTTGCCCGCTTCGGGGGGTCATTCATACAACGAATTTACTGCCGACAAGACCTTTGTGCTTGGCTGCTTTTCTCAGTCAGGCCTACTTGATAATGCCACTCCGACCGCAACAAGTGACCCTCTTGTTGTGGATGCAACTGTGGCGATATCTGAATTTACAGCGAGTAAAACGACAGTAACAGCAGATGATTTGCTGACGTTAACATTCAACGCATTGGCACAAACCAGCTGCACCCTGAGCGACGATCATGGCTCGACGAGAGTCGATATCACAAATCAAGTGAGTTGTATGCCTGCTACAGGGAACAATATTGCGGTCTCGAATTGTAAGTACAAAGCACCCGCCGCCAACGGCAATTCTGTGCTTGTTTTAACACTCACCTGCACAGGCAATAAATCAACGGATCCGGATACGGAGATCAAAAAGCTGTACTTGCCATATGTCGCATCGGGCTTAGGTACTCTGTTGTTTACTGCGACACCGTCCATCATCACGACGAGTGGTGGTTCAAGTACGCTTGTATGGAATGCGCCAGGTGCTGCGGAGTGTAAAATCAACGCAGGTGCCTCATTGGTGGCGTCAGGAACGCAACTGTTGGACCCGAGTCCCACAGTGAAAACAACGTATACGATTAAGTGCAGTACGTTGAATGATGCTGCAACATGCACAGTGAATAACACGACATGCAAATCATCGTCGGTCATTGTCGATGTTTTTTCATTCGCATCAATGACACCGTTGTCTGCTGCCTATCTTGCACCCGTGACCATCACCGCGACGGTCAATGGTGCGGTAGAGGGTGATACATGCACAGCGAGTGGTCTCGGCGATTTGACGCGCAGTGGAACGACTTTTACGGGCACAGGCCGCTTTGCATCCACCACGACCGTGACTGTGACGTGCACACGCAGCACCACCTCGCCTGCAACAGTGATTACCAAAGATGTGACTGTGACAGTGGCTCCCGCGACGGATCATTCGGTGGTGTCATTAATACCCTCCACGCCGATACCCGTTGCGAATTGTGATTTTATTGTGACGCCTGATGGGACAAATCCTGATCCTATTAATACATACAAAGTTTCCAATTTGAAAAATGCAGATGTACCATTTAAACGTTTTTCCGACCTTTATGGGTATAGCTGCACAGGCGGCGCACAAGGGAATTCGTTTGTGTGTGCCGGTGCAGGCACGTGCAATGCGGTGACGACTTCCACTGTTGTTCCTGTTGTTACTGGTGCTTGCGGTAGCGGTTCTCTTAATACAGGAACATCGAAGACATGCAGCTCCGCGTTCACATGCACCGCAACTTCAGGAACACTTACAGCAAGTACATGCGCAAGCGTCACCGCACCCGTGGTCACAGGCGCAGCAACTTGCGCAATCACGCCAGCCATTGCAGATAAAACGATTATTTGCCTAACCAACGGCGTTCATTTTTTAAATCGTTCAGTGGCTGATCTCTCAACCACCAAAGACGATTCATTAACCCTTACCGGCTCAGGTTCAGTGACTTTTGTGGGTGGATTTCCCAATGCCGCAACATCGGAAAGCAAAACAATTCTCGATGGACGTTACTTGTCGCGCATCATGACGCTGCAGACTCCATCTTCGGGTACCCGCAATGTGACAATTAAAAATATGGTGTTTCGTTCGGGGAGACTTAATTTAAATACGAATGCTGGACGTGGTGGATGTTTACGTATTGAAGATAAAGTAAGTGCATCGCTTGAAAATGTCGATTTTATTGAATGCGTAAGCACTGTGCCAAGCAATACAGCAACAGGCAGTGTGGCAGGAGGTTCTGGTGGCGCGATTTACCTTGATGGCGAGAGTAGTCTCTCCTGGCGTGGTGGGCAAGCCATTGGCAATCAGGCGACTGATTGGGGGGCTGTTCTCTTGGCCCAGAACGGTTCTTCTGCGTATTTGGAGTCACTGAATCTACGTAATAATGGGAGTTCATTTACCACGGATGTTACAGGGACTAAGGGTGGCGGTGCTATTTCCATTTGGGGCCTGAATACCGCTGTTACTGTTGTGAACACCTTGTTTCAAAACAACGGTGCCAGAGTGGATGGTGGCGCAATCTCGTTAACGAATAACAGCTTTTTGGATGTGTCAGGCTGTATCTTTCGTAATAACAATGTCGGTTCTGCGATTTCTCCATCCGTGGGAGGGGCCATAGGTGCACACACTGCTGGAATATCAAATCCCGTGGTTCGTGTGGCGCACTCTTTATTTGAATCGAATAACGCATATTACGGCGATAGCGCTGGCGAATCGCGTGGTGGAGCCATCGGTTTCGATTTGCTCACGACATCACGTGGTTCGCTTTATATTACCGACAGCCGTTTTGTGGGCAATATTTCGAATTTTGATGGGGGCGCGCTGTACCTACTCAATACGGACCTCACAATGGACAACAGTGTGGTGCAGTCAAGTGTTTCGGGAGCAGGAGGACCCGCTTCATCGCAGTTTTTTGCGGGGGCCGTGATGGTGAGTGAGGTGGTTGGTACAGCAGCTGCCATCGGGTTGCGTTCTGGCGGTGGTCTTCGGGTGCAAATACGCAACAGTCAATTTCTTTCAAATGTTGGCGGTAATTTAGAGGGCAACGATGGTAATGGGGGTGCGCTTTTTCTTTATGGCACCGGCATGCAAACGACCATCGAGGATTCTATTTTTGAAAACAATGCGAGCCAGGGCAATGGTGGTGCAATCGTCTTGGCGGGTTTAAATGCTCAGGCTTCCATTGGGCGCAGTTTATTTCGTACCAATACCACGCGCAACGACGGTGTTGGTATTACAGGTCCTGGTAGTGCGGGTACTCCTGCTAATACAAGCAATAACTATTCTGGCCTGGGTGGTGCGATTTTTGCCCAAGGTGCCATTTCTTTGAATATTTTTGATTCCGAATTTTCAGGCAATCGTTCCTATGGTGAAGATGCTGGTTCAGGTGCCGAAGGCGGTGTCATCTATGGTAATGCCATGACAAGTCTCAAAATCGCGCGAAGTATATTTGCATACAACCGAACCGAAGTATACGGAGGTGCCATACGTTTGGTAGGTACGACGGGCACTTTAGAAATTACCGATTCTGATTTCTGGGGCAATAGCCTCTCGACGCGTCTTAATACTGGTAAACGTGGTTTGGCAATACATACGAGTCCGGTTAATGCCGGATTCATTCGAGGGAGCACCTTCCGATCGCATGTGGGAAGTTCGTTCAATGATACAGCCACAGTCGATGCCTATGGTGGTACGGTCAGTTTTTCGGGCGTGATAGGTTCTGTAGCAGCACCGTTCCGTATCGAAGACACGCGTTTTGAAGACAATGTTTTTTCCAACGGTTCGTCGGCAGGAATTGCGAGTGAGGATGGAGGATCAGCTTTGCTGATTCAGCGCTGCACGTTTGCACGCAACAGTGCGGGACGCGCGGCTGCGATCATGGCGGCAGGTACTGGCAGTGCGAGTGGAATTCTCAGCATTGTCGATAGTACATTTATTGGCAATACGGGCAACTCGGCAACTTATGGCGATACAGGGGCGGGCGGTGCACTTCATTTAAATCTTGTAAATACTCCTATCTTTATTGAAGGCTCCTTGTTTCAAAGCAACACAGGGCGTGTGGGTGGTGCGATTAATCTATATAATAATCCGGCGGGCACTGGCACTACCACCATACGCAATAGTACATTTCTTAACAATAGAGCCTATCGCAATACAGTAGAACCATCCTCGGTAACCGGTGGGTTCGGGGGCGCTATCTCTGTATTCAGCGGTACACACACCATCGTCAACAACACCTTCGCAAACAACATCGCCGACAGCGATGGTGGTGCGATTTATCAAGCGGGGGGCACGGTTAATATTCTTCTTGATACGTTTGTGGGGAATTCAGCAAAAGGGGCAACAGCCAAAGCAGCGGATGTATATCGCACGTCATTGATAGGTGCTGTTATTAAAGCATCACTTTTTTCACCACCAGCCAGCAGCAGTGTGGCGACACTTAATTGTGCTGCTTCAGCAACGATTACAGGATGTGGTAGTGGAGGAACTACAGGCACAATTGGTGATGCCGATGCTGTTTGTATTTTGTCCACGCCGTTAACTGCGGATGGAAATGGAAAATATCTTTATACCCCTGCATCGGCACCTATCACGGGTTGCGTTGGAACTCAAATCCCTATCGTGAATGCTCCAATTACGACAGCAAGTGCGAGTGGTATGATGGGCTGCTCAGCTGATTGTGTGAGCGGTACGTCGTCAACGGGGATTTCTGAGAATGGAGATAGTTCGCTTGTTGGTGGTAATTCTAATACTCTTAACATTTTCCCTGGCCGCCATTACCCCGTGGTCACACGGCGGCTTTATGTGGCTGGCACAAGTGAACCCATGGATTGCTCTGTCGCAGCAATGAATTTCAAAACGGTGAATAGTGAATTTTGTGATGTCATACCATCCAAACCGAGTTCTGTGACAGCATCATGTCCCGCGGATAATCAGCCACCTACGGGTTCTTCACCTACGGCCCTATGGTGTCTTGATGGAGGAAGTACCGAACAAATTTGCGTATACAAACCAATCAAGGCAGCATGGTCCTGTCAGCGTGCGTACAGTATTTCGTGTGGCGGCACCAGTTGGAATGACGCATTTACTTGTCCTTCAGCTGCTGTCGCGGCGATTAACAAATTTGCGCGCATCAAATCAGGCACTACGATTCTCGAAAACTACGAAATATGGGTGAAGAAGGGGACGTATCAAGAACCTCTGGATATTGCCTTGCCTGAACGTTCTGCATGGTATGGCGGTTTTGTGGGCAACGAGACTGCGCTTTATCAAAGGCCTGTGCCATTTTCAGTGGCCGACAGTGAGTGGAGTAAGATCACAAAGTTGAGTGCCGACCATATGTTGTTGCGCTTTGAGGGAAATCCCGATGCGAGTAATGCATCACTTTGCAATGCGACGACGAGTGATGTTCCGCCGGTTCCTCAATATAGAGACACTGTGACGGTCGATGGATTTATACTACACGGTGGTAAGTCGTTGGAAGTTAAAAATCAGGCGGGTGGTTTTGCCATACGATGTGCATCCAATGTGACTGTTAGGAATATAAAATTTAAGGATAATCTTGGTCTTTCCTCTGCTCTCTATGCCCTCAATACAACGGGGTTATTGACTCTTGAAAATATTGTGGCAAGTACAAACGAATCGGGTGAAAGCTATTTATTGCGATTGCGTAATACTGCTGATGCACGACTTGAAAACATACTGCTCATTGCATCAAAGGAAAACCTCATCGCATCAACGGCAAACCGAAATTTAATAGAAGTTAGTGAAGATTTGACGAAAACGACTTTGGTGCAGGCGCGTAATCTTACGCTTCGAAGCGAAGCGAACACGACAAGCAAGGCGCTTGTTCTTAGTGACCTTGTGTCGGGCAATGGTCCCGAAGTTTACATGAGTGATAGTGTTATCACAGGAAACAGCGGTGGGTTATCTTCGATTACGACGGGGAATGCCGCCAGCAAACTCCTCTTCGCCAACACGTGTCTTGCAGCGCCTGTTGTTGCTGATGCGACTGCCGCGAAAACGTACCTTGCTTGGAACGCCAAACCCTATGTTGCTTCTGGTAGCTCGACGTTTGTGGGCGATACATTTGATTCAGACGCCAACACACTCAAAATCACAAGCGCGTGTGCCGATGCAGTGCAGCCTTTGCCGCCGTGTCCGTTGTTGAACGAGATCCCTGCGGCAACTTCAACCGCTCGTTGGTGTGTTGATATTTCCGGTAAAGAGAAGATATGTACGGCTAGCGCTTTGGCGGCAACGTGTACTGGCGCGTTTTATTGTACTGGTGCTGGAACATGCACTGGCACTGACTCCATTGTTCCTTCCACTTGCAATGCAGCAACACCGAAAGCTTGTTCTGGCGCATTTAATTGTAGCGCGGGAGGCACGTGCACGGGTGGTGCGGCGACTGGCACAGGTTGCTCGCCGACATGGACCTGCATCGACATCCCGGCTGACTCAGGCACGGCCCGCAGCGGTTCTACCCGAAGTGATAAATTGGTGGACGTCGGCCGCAAGGACATGGGTTTCCACACACCGGGACGTGTGTGGTTTGTGGATGCTTCGGTGTCATCAAGTGGTGACGGCAAGAGTTGGATGACAGCTTTTCAAACGCTGAAAGAGGCAACAATGGAGCGTGCAACGGCAGGTGATGCGATTTGGGTGGCCGATGGCACATATCGTCCATCGCGTGCACGTGGTGCTGTGATTGATGTGCCTGCGGGTGTGTCGGTGCTGGGTGGATTTTCGGGACGCGAAACCAATCCATCACAACGACGCCGTGGTGTTGCATCAACAGCAACGATTTTTGATGGTGATATTGATGGGGGTGGAACATGGTCGGCCGAAGATGCCAGTCATGTAGTTACCAACACAACAGCCAAAGGTGCGATTGCACTTGATGGGTTAAGTATCATCGGTGGGAATGGGCGAAGTGAATCGGGTGGCGGCGTGATGCTTGCCCTAGAAAACACAGCAGCGGCACTTTTGAGCAATCTTGATATTTCGCGCAATGCGGCCATGAACGGCGGTGGTGTGTACGTGGATGGAACCTCGGCTTCTCCTGTCTTGCTCTACAATGTTCGTGCCACCAACAACCGCGCGTCCAATCATGGCGGTGGCGTGTATCTCGTTGATGGCCTGAAATCACTCATCGAGGGTGGTTCGATCAGCAACAACGGGGCTGATCAAAACGGTGGTGCGTTGTACAGTGCTGGCGCCGTTGAATTGCGCAATGTTGTCATTGACAATAATGCAGCACTCAAAGGCGGCGGCATTGCATTGGAAACCATGACGTCGACAATACTTTCCAACGTTCAATTATCGCGCAACGATGCGGGGCTTGGCGGCGGGGTATATGGCAGCAACTTGGTGGGTCTTGTGCTTAATCAGAGCACCATTGCAGAAAACACCGCAGACCAGGGCGCTATGTTGTTTTTTGAAACCAACACGGGAAATGCTACGGTGAATATGAGCTATGTGGTGATGGCGAACAATAAATCCTATGCCAGTGTTCTTCCGTTGCTCATTTCTGTGAATAACACGACGGCGGGTTCCTACTCCAATTCGTGTGTGGTGGATGGAACGTCCGGCTCTGGTATTACACTTGCGGGCAAAGGTGATGTTGTGGCTGTCCCATGGCTTAATGGCAGCGTGACCTATGTGTTGCCTAAGGCAAGTGTGTGTCGTGATATTGTAATTCCGGACTCTGGTGGTGGTGTTCTAGGTTTTAGAAATCCTGTTTTTGATATTCGAGCACTGAGTACATCACCAAGCGGCGAGTCGGAATACAGCCGTGATGGATGTTCAGCCGATTTGTCAAAACGCGATGCCGGCTACCACGCCCCTGCGCAAGACAGAAAGTTTTGCACCTATCGGCCTGAGATTGATTAACGTTCATAAAACTCCCCTCAGGAAAACTCCCCTTTTGGGGGAGTCGGTCGCCATGCGACCGGTGGGGATGTGTTATTTAAACAATTCCATGTTGCCTCCATGGCAGATTCAATATTTTTAAGTACATCTTCATTGCGTATGCGCAGTACACGAATGCCTATTTGTTTAAGGGATGATGTGCGCATGGCGTCATATTGTATCGCTTCAGGTTCATCGTGTTGGTATCTGCCAAGTTCGATGGCGAGTCGCACCTCATGGCAATAAAAGTCGATGATGTATTTGTTTAGGATTGGATGCTGCCGGCGAAAACGCACGCCAAGGTTTTTACCTCGCAAGTGTGTCCACATTTTTTGTTCGGCATACGCAGGTTCAACGCGCATGGACCGCGCATTTTTTAATAGGCTCGCGGGAACAAGTGGATGGGATTGCATGCCAAAGCGTATCTGAAAGATTTTTAAGTTTTGCAAGAAGTAAAACACCCCCACCGCTGAGCGTAGCTCAGCGACTCCCCCTTTGCTTCGCAAAAGTGGAGTGTAGCTGCTTACGAACACGTAGCATTCGTTCTTAACTCATGTCAGACTGTATAGACCTCTTTTAATTTGGGTTGAGTACCACGCATATTTTGTCCATTTCATCGGTCTACCTTTCGGTTTCCACCAATGATCAACCTCGCCGACTTGCGAAACGTTAAATAGGAGTAAGCCCAATTGAATATCACGCTGAACCGATTGCGAAATCCGATGAGAAAAAAGATATGGATCACAAGCCATGCAAACCATGCGATGATGCCTGAGAGATGAAACCCATGCCAAAAGGCGACAGCGGCAGCGCGTCCGATGGTTGCGAGGGATCCTTTGTCCACATATCGAAAATCGAGTTGTGGTTTACCTTGCAGGGTTCGAAGGACGTTGCGTGCTGCATGCCGTCCTTGTTGGATAGCTGCGGGGGCGACACCTGGAACAAATCCTTCGCCCTGTGCGACAGCGGCAAGATCGCCAATGACGTAAACATTGTCATGGTCCGGGAGGGTAAGATCGGGACGTACGAGGATACGCCCGGCTCTGTCGCGTGGCGCACCGAGTGACGCTGCCCATGGATCTGCTGCGACGCCCGCGCACCACAGCACAGTTCGCGCAGCGATGCGTTCATCACCGAGCGAGATGCCTGTCGCATCGATGCATGTCACATGCGCGTTTGTTTTGACTTCTACACCGATGGCTTCGAGTTGCTTTTGGGCTTTGGCTGAGAGATCGGGGGGATACGTGGGCAACACACGCGATTGTCCATCAAGCAATAAAATCCGTGCTTGTGTCGGGTCTATATTGCGAAAATCGCGTGCCAAGGTGTGTTGTGATATTTCGGCAAGCGCCCCTGCCAACTCAACACCGGTGGGGCCTGCGCCTACGATGACGAAGGTGAGCTGTGCGGGTCTTGCCTCCGGATCGGTTTCTACTTCAGCGGTCTCGTAAGCAATCAATGCGCGTCGTCTGATCTCTAAGGCATCTTCGATGCTTTTAAGCCCTGGTGCATGCTGTGCCCATTCGTTGTGTCCAAAATAGGAGTGTGTTGCACCGGTAGCGACAATCAAAATATCGTAGTCAATCTCACCATGGGCGAGAATGACTTTTTTATTTTGGGTGTCAACCGATGTCACTTCACCTAAAATCACGGTGGTGTTTTTTTGTGTACTGAAAATACTTCGTATGGGCGCTGCAATATCGCCGGGGCTCAAACCCGCTGTGGCCACTTGGTAAAGAAGAGGTTGAAACAGATGATAGTTGCGTTTGTCGATCAACGTGATCCTGATCGACGGATGATTGAGATGTTTGGCTGCATAGAGACCACCAAAACCCGCGCCTAGGATCACAACATGCGTTTTTATCACATGATACTTATACTGTGCGTGGGCGAGATTTACACTTTTGGGCTTTGTCCTTTTAATTTTCTCTGCATCAAAAAAAATAAGTCATATCAGAAATATGACTTGTTTTTTTTCTTTGATAAAACCAAAAATACTTTGCCCAAAAGCGCAAATATCACCCGTGCACAGTATCTATCACGTTTCCGATACGCCTTGGACAAAGCGGCTTGTTTCATTGGATGATTTGCGTCAATAAGAGGGAACACGAGCGCCGGGGGAGATCACTCCACATGGCAGCAACAGATCCGTTACGCAAACAATCAAGCTCAAGCAGCGTGTTTACCCAAGTGAGTGTTGCTTCGTCTGTCAGGGATGGTGTGGGAGAGGCACGACGTATGGTGGCTTTGCAAAAGCAACTCGGTAGCATGCTTTTGGGCCATACCCATGCGCAAAGAGATCCGTCGCCAAAGCCACTGCAGCCACCGAAAAAGCGTTCGAATATGGAAGGAAGCGGATCTTATGTTGATGCCGCAGCAACGCTGAATGCTTTTTTTGGCAATCTCCACGCGAAGAAAGCGGGTGTTGTTCCGACTGCGACCCATGTTCGTGTTCCATCGCCTACCGGTGAACGTGTGCCATCACCTATCGTTGAGCGAGTTCCATCGCCTGTCATCATGCGTATAAGCCCCCCGGTGTTGGATTCTGTCCTAGAGAACCATGGGGATGCACCGCGCATACCGCCCCCACCGCCTATGCCACACCCTTTGTTCGTTGCACCGACAGTCGTGATCCCCAAGCGGCGTACTGCGCCGCCTCCACCGAAACAGGAGATCTTGGCACCGTCTTTGGTCTCTGTGCCAGTGACGACGCACGAAATACATTTGGCGCCACGAAAACAGGTCACGTTTCAACCTATTGCTATGCACGCGTCTCCAGCGCACTCACCGGTGTCGACGCCTGATCACTCTCCTGTGCCACCTTCTGAAGTCGTATCAATGGCTGAGCTCAATCATGTGGCAGGCCTAAATCCATTGGTGCTTTCCACACGCTTGCCCGTCCTCGCAAAACCCCACAAACCACCGAGCAAGTGGGGTCCTCAGGGCGTGGTTTACAACCGTACTATGCAAGTTTTCGCGGCGGTGGGCACCACATTGGCTATTGCCGGCGTGGTGTGTCTTTTTGTCCAGCCCCATGTGGCCATTGCGATTCTGATTGCGGCCGCCGTGGTGGGCGGTCTGGCTGCGCTTCTCTTCGTTGTGAAGGGATTGGATTTCGGTTGTCGCTGGGGTGTGGATTGGCTTAACAATGACGAAAGGCCCGTGTGGTATTGGAAGCATACACCACGGCGTATTGTTGTAAGCCCAGATTTAAATGAAAGTTTCGCATAAGATGCGTTGTTTGGTCTTTGGTGCAACGGGATACACTGGTCGCCATGTGGTATCGCAGTTGGTACAACGTGGCCACACGGTGTTTGCCCATACACGTTCTCCATCCCAAACTTTTTTGCCTGGTGTTCAGGTTGTGCAGTGTGCTTGGAGCGATGATGCCATCCGTACATGCGTGCAAGAGGCCGCACCGGATGTCATTTTTCTTTTGCTGGGCACCACGCAAAAACGCATGCGTGCAGAGCATGCGTCCTATGAAACGGTGGACGTGGGGCTTACGCGCATGGCCGCACAAGCCGCTTCAACACTTGAACAAAAGCCGCGATTGATTTTGCTATCGGCACTTGGTGCGTCTGAAAAAAGTATGAGTGCGTACAGTAAGAGCCGAGCACACATGGAAGAGGCTGTTCGTGCGAGTGGCTGTCCTTGGTGTCTGGTGCGTGCTTCGTTCATCACAGGTCCCGATCGACAAGAATATCGTCCTTTAGAGCGCGGCGCCGCGGTGGTATTCACAGGCCTTTTGCGTGGTGTTTCAGCGCTTGGCGGCAAAGCGTTTGCCGAACGCTACCGGCCACGAACCGGGGCTGAGTGGGCCGAAGTGCTGGTTCATGCGGCGGAAGAAAAACGGAGCGGGGTGGTGACCGTCTAACTTCCATCCGCCACCGTCTCCTTATAACACACGCCCGCTTCACAATCGGTATGTGCCTCAATGCACGGATCATTTTCGCTACAAAACGCAGGTGGATTTGGAAACTCATCGCGTGCAGTGATTCGGTGGGTGAGATGTGTTACTGCGTCGCGAATATCGGTGACGGTAAGGGTTACACTGTATTGACCTGCGCTTGTAAAACGGGTGATGAATTGTGTTTCGTGTGTTATAAACGTTTCGCCATCTGCAACGGAAAAATTAAGATCGATGGGATCGCCATCGGGATCGGTGGTTCCTTCGGCGCTGATCGTCACATCAACATTCACTGCGACGATCATCGGTGTTCGCAAATGTGCGATGGGCGCGTGATTTTCAGGAAGAGGTGAGGGGGTTGTACCACCGCATCCTGCAAGTAATAAAACAAGCGTCTGGCCATAACTTTTCACTCTGTGGTAGCAGCGTGTCATGGGAACTTTATTACCCACGTTGGCGGCGCTTGCACTTTATGCGCTCGGCTATTTTGTGTACGCGCGATTTTTATCGCGGCGTATTTTTGATTTGAGTCCTACGGCCATCACGCCAGCCCATGCCTTGGAAGATGGCGTGGATTATGTGCCAACTCAGCCAGCGGTGTTGTTTGGGCACCATTTTGCATCCATCGCGGGTTTGGGGCCTATGCTTGGGCCGGCTGTTGCGGTGATTTGGGGATGGTTTCCGGCCATGATCTGGGTGGTGGTGGGATCCATTATGATCGGCTGCGTTCACGATTTTGGCGCATTGGTGGTGTCGTTGCGCGATCGTGGTTTGTCCATCGGCATGGTGGCTGAGGATATTATCGGACCACGCGCCAAGACACTGTTTCATCTTGTGATCTTTTTTGGCGTGGCCTTGGCCATGGGCGTGTTTGTTTTTATTTTGGGCAAATTATTTTCGGTTCAAATGGATGCGACCACACCTGGTTATCCAGGCGCTGCCACACCTTCTGCGGGGCTTATGCTGATTGCTCTGGGTCTTGGCTATTTGCTCTATCGTCGCAACTGGCCCTTGGCGCCTCTGGCCTTTATTTCGTTTTTTTTGAGTTTGGGTCTCATCTATTTAGGACATGTTTATCCGACGATGGGCCTTGATCCAGAGATGTGGCCCAAGGAAAGCGTATGGATCTATACGATGCTCGTCTATGGTTTCATCGCCTCGGTGTTGCCTGTGTGGGTGTTGTTGCAGGCCCGTGATTTCGTCAATTCGTTGCTTTTATATTTGGGCCTGGGCGGTGCATATATTGGTTTGCTTGTGCTCCAGCCGGATTTTGTGGCGCCTGCGATCCGAACGACCGTGGACGGTGCGCCTTCGTTATGGCCTTTTGCATTTATTGTGGTTGCGTGCGGCGCTGCCAGTGGTTTTCACGGATTGGTAAGTTCTGGGACAACCGCCAAGCAAATCGACAAAGAAACCGATGCAAAGCCCATCGGTTATGGTGGTATGATCGCCGAAAGCCTTCTTGGCTTGATTGCGGTGATTGCATGCACGGCAGGTTTTGCGTCGCCCGAAGAATGGCATGCGCGTTACAGCGATTGGCACTCGGTGCAGGGACTGTCGGGCAATGTGTCGGCGTTTATTTCGGGGACGGCCACATTTTTAACGGCCTTGGGCATTCCGCGAGCGTTCGGCGAATCGTTTCTTGCCGTGGTGGTTGTCTCATTCGCACTCACGACTTTGGATTCGGCGACCCGTCTTTTACGTTATAACATCGAAGAAATGGCCGATACCTTGGGCTTGAAATTCCTTAAAAACCGTTACCTTTCAAGTTTAGGTGCAGTTTGTACCATTGCGGTCTTTGCCTTCTACGAAATTGACGGTAAACCCGCTGCTTTGGCTCTTTGGACGCTGTTTGGCACAACCAATCAGTTGCTTGCGGGCCTCACGTTGCTTACAATCACGGTTTACCTTCGGCAGCGCGGAAAGAACATATGGTTCACTGGGATCCCCGCCATTGTGATGTTGGTCACCGCATTGGTTGCCATGACCTTAAGTCTCATCGATTTTTTCAAGCACGACGAAACGTTGCTTGTGGTGGTGGGTGGTCTTTTGTGGCTGATCGGTGTGGCAGTGGTTGTCGAAGGCTGTTTGGCCATGCGTCGCGCGCGTTAAATGGGGCGTGCTAATGCCCGGCCAACTCAATTTCTGGCCCGGTGAAGCAGGGCCTGCGATCCGTTGGTCGGTCACGCGCGGCAAACGTTTTCGCGATTGTCTTCGACGTTATTATTACCATCACTACGCAAGTGCTAAAAACAAAAACCACGAAGCGTTTGTGCTCAAGCACCTCTCCAATCGATACAGCTGGACTGGCAATGCGGTGCATGAGGCATTGGAATATGCGCTGAAAGCATTGCGTGATGGTCGTGTTCTGGGTGTGGACGACGTGGTTAATCAGGCGACCAAACGCATGCGTACACAGTATCTTGAATCGGTTAAAAAACGATATCGCGAAAAACCTGGCGTGGCATTTGGTTTGTTTGAACATGAATTTGCGGAAAACATTGCGAAGGAAACCTGGGCTGGATGTCAGATCCAGGCTGAGCGTTGTATTCGTCAGGCCATGGATTTGCCCTTGTGGGGGCTTTTGCGTGATCTGAAACCTGAAAATTGGTTTGCTGTGGAAACGATGCGTAGTTTTCGTCTTCGCGCTGGAAGCGTGATTGTAAAACCCGATCTTGCCTATCGCGATCCCGACGGCTGTGTTGTTTTGGTGGATTGGAAAACCGGAAAACCGCGCCCTGAAGACGATCGCATGCAGCTTGGTGTTTACGGGCTTTACGCCCAGCAGGCAGGATGGGGCGAGCCTCTGGTCGGTGTGCTTGCCTATCTCGATAACGTATTGCTCGACGAACAACCGGTTGATGTCCATGTTCTCGAAACCACAAAAATTACCATTGAGCAATCGATGACACATATGCGTGCTGTATTGCGCAACGGTCACGCTCACGAAGAAGATTTTCCGCGTACCGACGATCTGCGTATGTGTGGTATGTGCAGCTTTAAACGCATTTGCGGGCGCGAGTAATACACTCCACTTCGTGAAGCGCTGACCCGAGTGATATTTCTCCTGCCTACACTCCACTTCGCGAAGCGAGGGGGAGTCGCCGAGCGTTAGCGAAGGCGGTGGGGATGTTCTTCATTGCAAAGCCATTCTCTTGCCATAACCACTACTCTACGTTACCGCCTTTCTTATGAAGACATGGTATGGGTTCGCTCGGGGCAGTGCCGAGGGTGATGGAAGCATGGGCGATGTTCTTGGAGGCAAAGGCGCGGGCCTTGCTGAAATGTGTCGTTTGTCGATCCCTGTGCCCCCGGGTTTTACGATCCCAACCGACGCGTGTCGCAGATTTTTGACAAGCCATAGCCTCGACAGCACGACCCTTAAGGCCATGCGTGATGGTATGACGTTCATCCACACCCATACCGAAGGCGCGTGTTTTGGCGATCACACATCGCCGCTTTTGGTGTCGGTACGTTCAGGGGCTGCGGTGAGCATGCCTGGCATGATGGATACTGTGCTTAACGTGGGATTGAATCGTGCAACGGTAGAAGGCCTTGCAAAGCAAACAGGCGATAGGCGTTTTGCCCTCGATTCGTATCGACGTTTTATTCAAATGTACGGCGAAACCGTGCGCGGTATTGCATTTGAAGTACTCGAAACACCACTGCGAGAAGCACGGAAAAGAGCAGGTGTTGAACACGACAATCAATTGTCTGCCGATGAACTTGCACGTGTGGTGGATGAACAACTCGCCGCTTATCAATACGCAACAGGCCATGTTTTTCCTGAAGATCCATGGGTACAGCTTGAAACCACGGTTGCTGCGGTTTTTGGCAGTTGGCATTCAGATCGCGCAATCGTGTATCGACGTATGCATGGCATGCCCAATGATTTAGGCACGGCCGCCAATATTCAAGCGATGGTGTTTGGCAATCGTGGCGATCTTTCTGGTACGGGTGTTGTATTTACACGCAACCCATCCACAGGTCACCGTGAATTAATGGGTGAGTGGATGTCCAATGCGCAAGGTGAAGATCTTGTGGCTGGTATTCGCACACCATCGTCGATCAACGAAGGCCCTTCGTCATTGCAGCATACGTTGCCCAAAATTTACGACGAATTAATTTCGATGCTTGCCCGCTTAGAAAAACATCAACGTGACATGCAAGATGTTGAGTTTACCGTACAAGATGGCACGCTGTATCTTTTGCAAACTCGTGCGGGAAAACGCACAGCCTATGCCGCCATCACCATGGCAGTGGATATGGTCGACGAAGGTTTGATTGACAAAAAAACCGCATTGCTGCGCGTTGAACCCGAACAACTACGCACGGTGTTGCATTCGGAAATCGATCCTGACGCTGAAAAATTTCTTTTGGCACAAGGTCTCGGTGCATCACCCGGTGCGGCATCGGGTGTGATCGTGTTGACGCCAGGCGATGCAGAACGGTTATCGGCCGAGGGAACACCGGTCATTCTTGTTCGGCGCGATACAAGCCCAGAAGATATTCATGGTATGAAGGTTGCGCGCGGTATGCTCACCGAAACAGGTGGTATGACTTCCCATGCGGCCGTGGTGGCGCGCGGGATGGGTGTACCTTGTGTCTCGGGTTGCAAAGCCATGCGTATCGATGCCGATGCTGGCATGGTGTATTTTTCGTCGGACATCGCCGAAGCCGAAGTGCGCGTGGGCGATGTGATCACCCTCGATGGTCGCACCGGTTCTGTTTTTTTAGGTGAGGTTCCGCGTGTTGAGCATCAACTCTCCGATGCTTTTGAAACACTGATGGCATGGGCCGATGAAGTCAAAAAATTAGGCGTGCGTGCCAATGCCGATACGCCCGAAGATGCCGCAAAAGCCGTGCAATTGGGTGCACAAGGCATTGGGCTTTGTCGCACGGAGCACATGTTTTTTTCGCCTGATCGCATTGTACACGTGCGTGCGTGGATCCTTGCCGAAGAGCCCACGCGTCGTGAAGCAGCACTTCATGCCATCGAAGGGTTTCAACGCGACGATTTTTCCGCGTTGTTTCGCGTGCTTAATGGCTACCCTATGACGGTGCGTTTACTTGACCCACCTTTGCATGAGTTTTTGCCTCACGGTGATGATGATATTCTGGCTGTGGCCCAATTGCTTGATGTGACCGTTGAGCACATTCGCATGCGTACCGAATCGCTTTCTGAAAGCAATCCGATGTTAGGTCATCGCGGTTGTAGGCTTGGGATCACCGATCCTGATTTGTATGCCGCCCAAGCACGGGCCTACGCCCATGGCGCGTGTGATGCCGTCGATGCAGGAACGGAAGTGAAGCCTGAGATCATGATCCCGCTTGTGATGGTTACCCCCGAACTTGTGCGATTGCGTGAAGTGGTCCAAACGCAATGGGACCTGGTGATGAAAGAACGTGGTCATGCAATCGATGTACTAATCGGCACGATGATCGAATTGCCACGGGCCGCCTTGGTGGCAGACAAAATTGCAGTCCACGCCGACTTTTTTAGCTTTGGGACCAACGATCTCACCCAAACCGCCTTGGGATTGTCCCGTGATGACGCCGGATCGTTTTTGGATCACTATCTCAAAGATGAGATCCTCATCTTCAATCCGTTTCAACGTTTGGACGAAGAAGGCGTTGGCGCGCTTGTGCGCATGGGAATTGATCGAGGCAGACAAGCCCGTCCATCGCTCAAAGTGGGAGTATGTGGCGAACACGGGGGTGATGCGGCGTCCATTCACTTTTTCAACGGCTTGGGTGTGGATTACGTCAGTTGCTCGCCGTACCGTGTACCTGTCGCCCGTTTGGCGGCTGCACAGGCGGTGCTTTTATTGCAACCGATGGCATAGGTTGACCGACATGGTGGCATCCGATACTCGAACCCCATGAATCGAATGCTCTTCGTCGCATGTGTCGTCTTAAGCGCATTGGCAGGCTGCGCACGGGACGTTGCAGGCGAAGCACGTGTGCCCAACAGTTTCTATTTTCCTGTGGATGTTGCAGCGCCTGCTGGGGGTGGCCGTTTTGCTTATGTCCTCAGTGCCAATTTGGACCATCGTTACAACACCGGTTGGATCAGTGTGATCGATCTCGAAAAAGCGCTTGGGGCCGATGCTGAGCCTGAGGTTGCCATAAGTGATGGTGTCGATGTGCCATCTTTGGGTGCATCGTTGCATATACGTGCAAACGATGGCTTTCTGATGAGTACAGGTCGCGGTTATCGTTCTGTGAATGTGGTGTGGCCGCAAATCAACCAGGCAGGTGATGGGGTGTCTTTCCGGTGCGTTGGTTCTTCCGAGCCTTGCAGTGAAGCCACACGGGTGCTGATCAGTGCCGATGACGTGGGCAATGACGCAAGGACCCAAGATCTCCTCTCACCGTTCAGCGGTGTGTTTATAGATCTAAAGCAGGAGGGTGTTTTAAAACACTACGCCGCACTTGCTTATTTGGGCTCAAGTTTTCTTTCGCTGTTTGAAGTGGGTACAGATGGTGTGTTTCGTCACGTTCGGTCGGCCCTTTTGGGAAACGTGGCGGTCAATAACTTGGCGCTGCATCCCGCAACATGTGGCAATACGCGCGCATTTTTGGTTGCAGGTAGCCAACCTTTTGTTAGCAATACCCAGTCCCAAATGATTCATGTGGATGTTGATCGTTTTCTGCAAGGAAAGAGCGATGCCATCAACAGCACTGAGCTGCAAAGCGCGGTGGGAAGCTTTTCTGTGGCGTCGTCGGCGTTCGCACCTGCCGCGAATGATGATTGTGCGCTGGGCAATCAGTGGCTTTATCTTGCCAGTGCAGGTGCGGGCGATGCGGCCAATATTACGGTTTTGGACGCTGCATTGACGAACACGCTTGTGGGCAATGTGGATACGCCTGACCCCTACGATACACGGATCCTTGAACGTCCCAATTATGATATCGCGTCGGCATTGCCTGTGGGAGGCCGACTCGGCAAAACGCTGTACATACGCCGTGATGGGGGTGACATTCTCGCGGTGGCGGCTTTTGATGACGACGCGGTGTATTTTCTCTCTGTCAAAGATGCGTCGGTGCAATTGATCACGCGTTATGAAGAAGGCATCGGTCGTGGGCCCTATGGGCTTGCCGAAACATCCTACAACGGAAAACGTTATCTGCTTGTTCCATCATTTGTCGATCATTCTGTAAGCATTATTGATATCGATGGGCGTGATCCCGCGCGTTTTAAAACAGTCGCCCGGGTGTACAATCCCAAGACACCCCCGACGGAGCGCCGACCATGAAATTACGAACCCTGGGAGCGCGGGCATCCTGCCCGCATATCATTCTGTACCTCATGGGCTTCTGCCTGATCTTAGGCGCATGCCAGGCGCAAGTCAGTGGTAACGATATTACCTTCGATGGCCCCTCGGGTTTGGCTGTGGCGGGAACCGAAGAGCGCTATCTTTTTGTGACGAATAGCCAGCAGGATGCTTTGCAGGTCCTCATGCTTGGGGATGATTTAACAGAGATTGATCTTGTTAAAAGTCCCGGCGGTTTTTTCCCACTGCGTATTCCCACAGGAAGTGATCCCATTGCGCTCGCGTCGACCGACGATGGGGCTTACGTGTTGGTGCTTGAGCGTGTGAGTGCGAGCGTTCGTTTGGTGGATGCCGATCAGAAAAAACTTGTGCGTGACGCAACGGGAGAATCGGTCGAATTGCGTTTGGGTGGATCGTTAGCGCGCCCCAGTGCCATGATCAGCGCACCAGGCCAGTGCGATGCGTCGACGTGCGCGGGCGCATTTTGGGTGACACTCGAAGGATTAGGGCAAGTGACATTGTTGCGCGTACTTAAGCCCGTTGCAGCACCAGCGGGCGATGGACTGCCTAAATTGCGTATTGTTGCCACCTACGATGTGGGGGGTGCGCCTGGCGATATGGCCGCGTCGCCCGATGGCAAGTCATTGTACATCGCAGATCGTCGGTATGAAGAATTGATCATCCTTGATACGCCATCACACGGCGTTGAACGTGTGGAACTTCAAGCGTTTGGTGGGCCTGTCGCACTCAGTGGCGATGGTTCGTTTGTATTTGTTGGCCGTTCGTTGTTGCGCGACGTCTTGGTATTTCAGCGCGACAATGCCACAGGCTCTCTCACGCGACTTGATGGGAATAGTCGTGTTTTACCAAGCCCGGCGTGTTTGGCGCAATGCGGCTCAACACCGCCATGCAGCGATCAACATTTGGCGGATGTGTCTGTGTGTCTCGATGGGCCCAATATGGGCATCGTCCCCAATACCCCGTTGTACGATGGCGTGTTCGTCGGGATGCTCCCCATGCAAATGCTTTGGGTGCAAGGTTCTGCGGCGCCTCTTAAAATCCCGTGCGTTCCCGATCCGGACAATGCAGCTTCAGTCTCAGTGACCAGCGATTACGCATCCTATTTACTGGTGGTCGGTGCTTCGGGGAGCATGCGTTATATCCGTGTTGACACGGACACTGCAGAACCCAAGCCCTCTGTAATTTCATCGGAGTGGTGCCAAACAGGCAGTGTTCGTACAGCAGTGTCGTCAGATTTTGCGCGTCCCAGTGTTAATTTTAGTGAGGAGCCGCTGAAGTCCTGGTTGGGTCTTTGCCCCGAGGTGCCGACAATTGATGGTGTATCGCGCAATGGCTATCAACAAATTTGTTTTGATGATGCGGGCACATCCCGTGGCATGGTTGCCATGAGTGGGCAGCCGACAGGCGCCTTTACTCTTGAGTGGGAAGGACTTTTACTTTCTCGTAATATCGGCGGAGGAAGTATTACAGAGTCTGGTTTGGCCGATCGCGCTCTTGATCCCCGGGTTTTTGGCGTGGCCATAGGCGATCGTGTGCAGATCCTGACCCCGCCTTTGATCGACGGTGCATGCGCTTCTCTGGCCCAATGCAGCTTTGAGCGTGTGATCACCCAAATCGACAGCGATGGGAATACCGGTGTGGTGATGACCCTTGATGCGCCATTCAATGGGTCATGTTTTCCTGGCGGCGGACGCGATGTACGCTACCAGATCCGAGCGGGCAGTTCTTTTGTGGTGACCAACCCATTGGGCCCGACCTCGCGTCTGGCTTTGGGTGAGTCCTATGGACCGGGACGTCTGCATGGTCGAACCGATCGTCTGATGTTTTCCATTCGTTCAGATCTTACCAACACACCCCAGCTGGATGCATGTGCGCGGTATCTCGTGGATGGACGGGCACAAGGGTCACAATCCCCGGTCCTTTCCCGAGATCGTCTTTTTGGCTTTGTGGTGCGCGATGCGTTTACACCTTGGACCCATGGCACGGGTTTTGACAGCAATGGCGCCCAAGGGGCTGCGGTAGGACAACTGCCGGGCGATCTGGTGATGACCCCCGCAAGCAACGGGGCAATTCTCCGTGCATTTATATCCTACACGGGCTCCAACGCGGTGCTTGCTTTCGAACCAAGCACAATCGATGAGCGTTTTGCTGCAGAACACTATCGTATTTTCCAGTGATGATTGACACAATCTTGTTACGCCTTTATGTAGGGGCGGATTTTAATATCTGTTCTTGTCTGTAGGGGCGGTTCGCGAACCGCCCTGTTCTATTGTTTCTTGTGGCGGATTTTTGGATCTGCCCATTAGGAGTTACTCCCATGGCAGTTACACTGCGTCTCTCCCGTCACGGTAGCAAAAAGCGTCCTTTTTACCATCTTATTGCGACCGACAAGCGCAATCCCCGCGACGGCAAATACATCGAAAAATTGGGCTATTACGACCCACGCGCTGAAGTTCTCGTGGTTGAAGCCGACAAAGTACAGGTCTGGTTGTCGTATGGCGCCGAAGTTTCAGGTACAGTAAGCAAGTTGCTTAAGCGCGCAGCGAAGGCACAATCCGCTGTCGCCTCTGCATAGGGGGAGCTATGGAAGAACGCTACAAAAAACTGGTCGAATACATTGCCCGTGGTCTTGTAGACAGTCCCGATGACGTGTCGGTCTGTGTCAATGATTTGGGTGATGAGCATGTGGTCGAACTTTCCGTATTGGAAGAAGATCGCGGTAAAGTCATTGGCCGTAAAGGCCGTACAGCCCATGCGATCCGTACCTTGCTGGATGCTGCTGCCGATGGCGACCGCGTGTCGCTCGATATCGTCGATTGATTATTTTCTATGACATCCAATTCAATACAATCCGACAATGATTTTAGCGTATGGGTTCCATACGGTTATGTGCGTCGTCCCCATGGCCTCAAAGGGGAGTTGCGCATTGAGCCGTATGCTTCTCCGGATGAGATCCCAGACAGTGTCACCGAAGTGCGTCTGCGCCACGAAAGTGGACAGATCTTGGTGACTGAAATTGAGTCCTCGCGTCCTGCCAATACAGGCGACTTAATGCACTTCACCGAGATTTTGGATCGAAACGCCGCCGAGCAATGGCAAGGTGCTTCGGTCGAAATTCCGCGTGCGCAGCTTCAGGGCGACGACGAATCACTCTTGCTCTGCGAGCTCGTTGGATTTCGTGTCTTTTTGGCAGAAAACGGTGAATCCATGGGCGTGGTGCAGGGCTTGATCGATCACGGCAACCAAGTGTTGTTGGCTATTGATTCGCCTGATCGTCAGCGTTTTATTCCTGCAGTGGAAGCATTGATCTCCCGTTTTGACCGCAAGAATCAAGCGGTGATCTTAAGCCTTCCCGAAGGGCTGTGGGATCTGTGAGCACTCCGTTTATTGTCGAAATCATTACTTTAATTCCCGAAACATGGCCCCATCTTATTGCGTCTTCAACGGGCGTGGTGGGCCGTGCGTTTGCCAAGGGTTTGCTGGAGCTGCGGGTGCGCGATCTGCGTGCCTACGGCCAAGGCCCCCACAAGCATGTGGATGATGCACCCTATGGTGGCGGTGCGGGAATGGTTCTGATGGCAGATCCTTTGGTGCGTGCCATTGAAGATGCACGAAAGGCCACACCAGGTCCCGTGCTGATGCTCGCACCGCGTGGTGACATGTTTGTGCAATCCACAGCCCAAGGTTTGTCTGAAGGCGAGGGCGTGGTGTTGGTTTGTGGGCGCTACGAGGGCGTCGATGAGCGTGTGTATTCCTATGTGGACGGATGCTTATGCATTGGCGAGTATGTGCTTTCTGCGGGGGATCCAGCAGCCTGGTGTGTGATCGATGCCATTGCACGTTTGCGACCGGGGGTACTGGGCAACAGTGCATCCCTTGAAGGGGAGTCATTTGGTGAGCACGGTCGCCGTGGTCCACCTCAGTACACCCGTCCCATGGATTTTCGCGGGGAAAAGGTCCCCGATGTCCTGCGTTCAGGCGATCATGCAGCGATTGCGGCATGGCGTGCGCGGGGTGGGTGTTAAACACCTTGCACATGCGGAAATATCTATGTTAGGTAGCGCGCTTCAGGAGCACACCGATGAGCATTCTCCAAATCCTCGAAAATGAACAAAAACGCAACGTTGTCGCGTTTCGACCAGGCGATACGGTCCGCGTCCACGTGCGTATTGTTGAGGGTGATAAAACCCGTACACAACTTTACGAAGGTGTTGTGATTGGCCGCCGTGGTGATGGCAATCGCGAATCTTTCACGGTCCGAAAAATCTGCGCCGGCAATATCGGCGTTGAGCGCGTATTCCCCGTGCAATCACCCAACATCGAAAAAGTTGAAGTGGTGACACGTGGTAAAGTGCGCCGTGCCCGCTTGAATTATCTGCGTGATCTTCGTGGTAAATCAGCACGTCTTAAAACACGTGATGACCGAAAATCATCCAAGAAAAATACGCCGAAGCCTGCCCAAGTTTAATTGCCTGTGTCTCTTTCAATACAACCCAATACAACCCTTCGTGGCCGTGCTGCCGAAGCTGCTGCGTGTGTCTATTTGGCAGGTCTTGGTTTCAAGATCATCGATCGTAATTTTCGCGGTGGTCATGGCGAAATCGATATCATTGCGTGGGATGAAGGTGTCTTGGTGTTTGTGGAAGTTCGTGCGCGCAATAACGAAGATCATGGAACCCCCCTTGAAACCATCACACCACAAAAAGTGTCCCGCGTGATCAGCGCTGCACGGATTTATCTCGAAGACCGACTTGGCATTGAACACCGTGGTGCATGGCCAAGAATGCGTTTTGATGCGGTCGGGGTTTTAGGTTATCCTCCGGAATTTACCCATCTGCGTGAGGCGTTTGAAACATGACTGCCGTACTTTTTGTGGTGGCAACACCCATCGGGAATCTCGAAGACCTTTCACCGAGGGCTTTGCGTACTTTGCAAAATGTGGATTTGATCCTCGCAGAAGATACACGGCATACGGGGCATTTGTTGCAGCGTTTTGGTATCAACACGCCCACGCAAAGTTTGCATGCTCACAATGAAAAATTGCGACAAGAAGCCATCGCAGCGTTGTTTGAGCAGGGCAAACGTTTGGCCCTGGTGAGCGATGCGGGGACACCTGCGATCAGCGATCCGGGGGCTTTGGTGGTCGAGATGGCACATGCCATGCAGATCCCCGTACGCGCCATTGCAGGCCCCAGCGCATTGGCAGCGGCGCTTTCGGTCGCAGGCTTTTCATTGCATCAAGGCGCGTTTTTCGCAGGATTTTTGCCGCGCAAAGGTGTTTTGCGCGAACAGGCGCTGGTTCAAATCGATCGCATGCCGGGTGTGGTGGTGCTGTATGAATCGCCTGAGCGCGTGGTCGACACATTGCGCGATCTTGCCGAACGTATGCCTGATAGGCCTGCGTGTGTGAGTCGGGAAATTACGAAATTGCACGAAGAAAATCTGCGGGGAACGTTGGTCGAGCTTGTGGTGCGATATGCCGATGATGCCCGGGGTGAATTTGTGATTGTGCTTGGCAATAATGCGCGTGAAGAAGTAAGCCTTGAGGACGCAGCAATTTTAGATGCGCTTGCCCGATGCTTTGCCGCAGGCATGTCATCGCGAGATGCAGCATCGGCAGTGGCCGCAGTGCTTGATCTACCGAAGAAGCGCTGCTACGCACTCGCGCAACATGACAAACTCTGAACATGTGCGAATGCAGCGCGATGGGGCCGTGATGACGGTCACCATCGATCGCCCAAAAGCTCTCAATGCGCTTAATGCGGCTGTGCTTGATGCCTTGCATGCCGTCTTTACAGACATACAAAACGATCGCGAACTTGCGGTGGTGGTGCTGACCGGTGCAGGCGGCAAAGCGTTTGTGGCGGGTGCTGATATTGCCGAAATGGTCGATTTGACGCCCGAAGGGGCCCATGCTTTTGCGTTGAAGGGGCACGCGGTATGCGCGTTGATTTCACGCGTGGGCATTCCCGTGATTGCGGCTGTGGATGGCTTTGCATTGGGTGGCGGGCTTGAACTCGCTCTGGCATGTGATTTTATCGTGGCAAGCGACAAGTCGCGTTTTGGCCAGCCCGAAACAAAATTGGGTCTCATCCCTGGATTTGGGGGCTGTGTGCGCCTGCCGCGTCGTATTGGAAAAGCGGCGGCGGCCCAGTGGATCTATTCGAGCGATATTATCGATGCAAATACCGCACTTCGCATGGGCCTTGTGACGGAAGTGATCTCTTCGGAACAATTTTCTTCGCGGGTGAATGCAATTGCTCAGGCAATTGCATCCCGCGGACCATGCGCGGTACGCGCTGCCAAACGCGTGCTTGTGGAAAGTGAAGATTTGGATATGATTTCGGCGTGTGCGCTTGAGGCCAAAGCATTTTCTTCTCTGTTTGCAACCCCAGAGATGCGTGAAGGCACGACCGCTTTTCTCGCAAAACGTGAACCTGTTTTTTGTTGGGGCGGTTCGCGAACCGCCCTTTAGAGGTAGATCATGCAATTTGAACTGACCGAAGACCAGCATTTGTTGCAACAAACCGTACGTAAATTTGCGCGCGAAACGCTCTTGCCTGTGGCGGCAGAGCTTGATGAAGAGGGAAAGTTTCCCAAAGCGCAAGTGGCACGTATGGCTGAGCTTGGGCTTATGGGGATCATGGCGCCTGTGGAATACGGCGGCGCAGGCATGGATCCTGTGTGTTACGCGGTGGCCATGGAAGAAATTTCCGCAGGATGTGCAAGCTGCGGTGTGATCATGAGCGTGAACAATTCGCTGGTGGTTGATCCCATTCTCAAATACGGCACAGAAGCGCAAAAACGTGCTTATTTGCCTGATTTGACATCGGGTCGCACCTTGGGATGTTTTGGTCTTTCAGAGCCGGGAACAGGATCCGATGCGGCCGCACAAACAACGATTGCTGAGAAAAAAGGTGATCGTTGGATTATCAATGGTTCCAAAAATTGGATCACCAACGGAAAAGAAGCCGATGTCTTTTTGATGATGGCCATGGGTGATAAATCCAAAGGCGTCAAAGGGATCAACGCCTATATTATTCCGATGAATACGCCGGGTCTGACCGTTGCAAAAAACGAGAAAAAATTGGGGATCAAAGCCTCAAGCACCACACAGGTGATTTTGGAGAACGTTTCTTTGTCACTTGATGCATTGCTTGGCAAAGAAGGTGATGGCTTTAAGATCGCCATGGGCTCTTTGGATGGCGGTCGCATTGGTATCGCCTCGCAGGCCTTAGGGATTGCACGTCAGGCATTTGAAGAAGCACGTGATTATGCCAAAGAACGCCATGCTTTTGGTGCCCCGATTGCCAATTTCCAAGCCATCCAATTCAAATTGGCGGATATGGCCATGGAAATCGATGCGGCGCGCTTGCTTATTTGGCGCGCAGCGGCCTTAAAAGGCGCTGGGCAAAAGTTCGGCCCACAAGCGGCCATGGCCAAGTTATTTGCCAGCGAAATGGCCACCCGGGTGACCCATCAGGCGATCCAGATTTTCGGGGGCTTTGGATACAGTAAAGAATATCCTGCCGAACGTCATTATCGCGATGCGCGGATCACCGAAATTTATGAAGGCACCAGTGAGATCCAGCGTTTGGTGATTGGGCGTCATGCGCTGACTTCATGATCTTGATGTGTTATGATCTCAACTGATGTCTTACGCCGGAAAACCGCCTACGTATTATCCTCCAGGTGATCCGCCAATTGTCTTTTTTGATGGCGTATGCGGTTTATGCAATCGTTCGGTCGATTTTCTCATGCGTCACGACCGCACGGGGCAATTGCATTTTTCAACACTGCAAGGGACCACCGCGGGGCGCATGCTGCCTGTTTTCTATACCGAAGATCTGGATAGCGTTGTTTTGTATCAAGAAGGGGAGTTGTACCACCGTTCTGACGCGATCTTGCGCGCCATGAAATATCTCGGTGGGGGGTGTCGTATTTTTGCCATGTGTATGTTGCTGATCCCATCGCCCTTGCGTGATCTGGGCTATCGTCTCATTGCGAGATATCGTTATCCATGGTTTGGTATGCGCGATGTGTGCAGAATACCGACTGAGGAAGAACGTCGTCGGTTTTTACCTTGAAGAATAGAGTATCATGAAATCCCCTATTTACATGGACCATCATGCGACGACCCCCGTGGATGCCGATGTACTGCGTGCCATGTTGCCGTATTTTAGTGATATTTTTGGGAACCCCGCGAGCCGAACCCATGCCTACGGTTGGCGTGCCAATGAAGCGGTAGAACAAGCACGACAATCGGTTGCAGATCTCATCGGCGCCACGGCCCGTGAAATTGTATTTACAAGTGGCGCCACCGAGGCCAACAATCTTGCGATCCTGGGTGTTTGCGAAGCCTATGGGCAAAGCAAACCTATTCACATCATCACCCAAGCGACCGAACATAAATCGGTGTTGGATCCATGCACGGTTGCACAATCCCGTGGTCATCGTGTCACCGTGTTGCCCGTCGATCGCATGGGACGTGTTTCGCCTGATACTCTTGCTGATGCGTTCTGCGATGACACAGTACTTGTGTCGATGATGCTCGTGAACAACGAAGTGGGAACGATGCAAGATATTGCGGCCATAGGGCGTCTTTGCAAAACGCGGGGTGTGTTGCTGCATACCGATGCCACGCAAGCCGTAGGGATCATGCCTGTGCATGTGGACACACTAGGCATTGCGTTATTGTCCATGAGCGCCCACAAAATATACGGCCCCAAAGGTATTGGTGCATTGTATGTACGACGACGCGATCCCCGTGTGACACTTGCACCCCAAATTCACGGGGGTGGTCATGAGAACGGTTTGCGTTCGGGGACGTTGAATGTTCCCGGTATTGTAGGATTGGGTGTTGCCTGTATACTTGCAAAACAACGTTTGCATGAAGCATGTGAGATCGCGCGATTGCGTAACCTCTTGGAAACTCGCATTCGTGCGGCATTGCCCGGTGTGATACGCTATGGCGATCCTGAGCAGTGTCATCCTGGTAATTTGTGTTTGGGTTTTGACGGCGTGAACGGCGAAACGTTGGTATTGGCACTGCAAGGCGTGGCGTTATCCACGGGTTCTGCATGCACAAACCGCGATTTGGCACCGTCCCATGTTTTGACGGCCATGGGTGTGGGCAATAGGGCATCGTCGGGCAATCTTCGTTTTGGCTTGGGCCGTGGCAATACAGAAGAAGAGGTTCTTGCGGTGGCCGATATGGTGATCGCCCAAGTGACTTCGCTTCGACGTTTAGGAGGACGATCATGATTTCGGTGACACCCAGTGCGGTGAAGAAAGTATTGCAAATTGCCGAACGCGATGGTGTCCCAAAAATTTTGCGTTTTGGTGTGCGTGGCGGTGGTTGCGCAGGGCTTACTTTCTTTTGGGATTTTGAAACCGAAGTGCGCGAAAACGATTTGGTGACACCCTACGGTGATTTGCAGGTGGTCGTCGATCCCAAAAGCTCGACCTATCTCGAAGGCGCGCAGTTTGATTACGAAAGTAAAAACTTATTAAAAGCCGGATTTCGCTTTGAACACAAAGGCGCCAAAAAAGCGTGCAGTTGTGGTGAGTCTTTTAGTTTGTAACCGAAGACTACTGACCCCATTTCCTTATTTTTCTGCTGTAGGGGCGCTTCGCGAAGCGCCCGTTCGGCCTTTGAATCAACGTTTTAGCGGGCGGTTCACGAACCGCCCCTACAAGAGAACACCTGCTTAATCCAAATTTCTTAGGAAAGCGGGGATCCAGTCATTTAATGCTTCAAATGAAACGACTTCGCCCGCGTGAGTTGATGATATCCTAGATGCGATAACGCAACCCCACGACCCGAATCTTTTACGCCAGTCCACGCCAAATGGGGATCGACATGATCGCAACGGTTCATAAATACCGTGCCTGTTTCAAGCATGCGACCGATGTTCTTTGCCGCCGATTCATCTTGCGTAAAAATACTTGCGGTTAAACCGTAATGGCTGTCGTTCATGAGGGCGATGGCTTCTTCATCACTTTTCACAGACATAATGCCAAAGCAGGGTCCAAACGTTTCTTCACGCATGAATGGCATGGTGTGATTGACGTGCGTTAAAATTTGCGGCGCAAGATAAGGCGTTCCAAGGGCATTGTTTTGAAATGACGATGGATCGATCAGCGGTGTAGCACCCAGGGTTATCGCCTCATTCACTTGCGCGCGTATGGCCTGGGCAGCTTTTGCGGTCACCACCGGACCCAAATTGGTGGTCAGTTCCAATGGATTGCCAAGTTTGTATGCGTTGACCATGGCCACAGCCGCGTCCATAAATTGTTGGTACTTCGATTCATGAACGTACACGCGTTCGATGCCGCAACAGCATTGTCCGCTGTTAAAAAGTGCGCCATCCACCACGGTGGCCACGGCACTTTCAAGATCTGCATCGGCGCGCACATAGGCAGGATCTTTGCCGCCCAATTCAAGGGCTACACCGATGAATGTTTCTGCTGCTGCGCGTGCAATGGCATGACCGCCTGAAACAGATCCTGTAAAGCTTACAAAATCAATCTGCCCGCTGCCAATCATGTGCGCGGCAGTTTCGTGGCTGATGTCAACGATTTGAAAAACATCGCGCGGTAAACCGGCTTTGGCAAAAGCCTGTGCAAAGCGGTCGGCCACCAAGGCTGTTTGTGCGGCGTGTTTCAAAATCACGCTGTTGCCTGCGATGATGGCGGGCAACACGCTGTTGACTGCAATCAGATAAGGATAGTTCCATGCGGCGATCACAAAAACGACGCCCATGGGATCACGTCGTAAAAATCGTGTGATCTGTTCATCGCTGCCGGCATCTTCATCGGCCAATGCGGTGGGCGCAATGCGCAACATATAGCGTGCGCGTTCTGCAAAGCCGCGCAATTCACCGGGCGACTGACTTAATGGACGACCCATTTGCAGCGTAAGCTCTTCGGCAATCTCCGTTTGCATGGCCAGCATGGCTTCGACAAAACGCTCACCGATGGCAATGCGTTCTGCGAGCGGTGTTTGCTTCCACATGCGCTGTGCGATGCGTGATGCATGAATATGCTTCATTGCGTCGTTTGTATTTAAATACGGTCTTTCCGCGAGAATGCGACCATCAACGGGCGAAACAATGCGATATGTATTCGACATGGACATCCATTAACCGACATCGATCGTTTTTCCCATGTCAAAATCCCATTTTTGTGCCTACAATCCCCGTTATGGCTTCAACTGCTTTAACGCGCTCAGGTGTGCCACAAGATCCGCAGTCGTTTGATGACAAGCATGGTGTTCGTGTCGATGCGACGAAGCTGGGCTTGCGTCCTGAGCACATGGCGCATGCCACAACCGAACTCCCTTTCCCGACGTTTAAGCGTCCGGCTGTTGATGGTTTGTCACAGCCCCACAATGGCGTGCGATTGGTGGGCGGCGCTGGAAGTCGCGTGGCACAGATAGGCCATCGCTCGGAGACTGATCCTGCATCGTATACCCCAGTACCTGCACGTGTGTTGTCACCCAAGCCAGAGTTCAAGCATGTTGTTGTCGGTTTACTCTTGAGCTGGATATGTTCACCCTTGGGGATGTTTCCATCCGATCCTATCATTCGCAAGGTTTTGAAAGCCTATTTTCCCAAAGATGCAACCCCTGCCGAGCGCGCCCGCTTTATTGCCTACTGGCGTGAAGTGGCATTGCAGGTCAATACGGTTGGCAAAGTGGTGTGTACGCTGGCGCAAGCGGGCCTTATTGCTGGGATGGCCGCTACATTGGCCCTTACAGGCCCAGGTGCTGTTGTCATTCTCCCATTGGGATTGGCGACACTCGGTGCCAAAGCGACAGGTATTTTTTCACAGCAATTCGCATACCTTACGGCCAATGAAATTCAGGGATTGGGTAATCCTGCACGTGGTGGTCAAGGCTGGAAGGCGATCATGGGCGAGATAAAAAATCTTGAAAGCCAACGCGCGCAAATGACCGTCAAACAACGTGCGGCCTATGATTCTTTAATCGCCAAGGCCGAAGCCAACGAGGCTGCATTTGCTCAGTCGATGACCGAAGCCCAAGAACGCTATCGCACCGATGCCGACTATCGCCGAGAAATTGACGATGCGGCGAGACGGCTTGCACTTTAATTAGGTTTTAACTGACCTTACGCAGTCAAACATAGAACAAGCTGCATATTCATCATGAAAGTTGAATCGATTATCGTTCTTTCGCCATTGCGTGTGCAGTTTCCTCCCGCCTTCCACAAAAGCCACGTGACGCGCACGGTTGTTTGAATTGCTTGAATGCGTTGATCGCGTCACAACGCTTTTGTTGGAATGCGGTCCGGTCCGTTTACACTGCAATGGCGATGCAAACGTTTTCAGATGTATAGATGGACAGATGCTTATGAAAAAGCGTCATGTGGTATGCTCTCGCCCTGGTTTGTTGCGTAGAGCCAACGCATCACAGGAGCGAACCATCACATCATATGGCACTGTGAGTCCTTGTTATTGCCTACCAAACCCGGCCTCGCCAGGCCGTGTAAACGGACCGGACCGCATTCCAACAAAAGCGTTGTGACGCGATCAACGCATTCAAGCAATTCAAACAACCGTGCGCGTCACGTGGCTTTTGTGGAAGGCGGGAGGAAACTGCACACGGATGGCGAGGCAGAGAGGTCCAGCGTGACAAACCAATTCCCCCGCGTAACATCAGGTTTTAAATAGAGGTCGCTTCAAAAAGCGATTTACCAGTCGGGAACAGTGCTCCATTGATGAAGACCCAAATCAATGGCGGTGGGGGCCTCTCCTATTGTTTTGTGAGCGGTATTGCCTCTTCCGGCTTGGCCGTCCGTATTATACCCCCAGCATTTCACATTGTTTTCGCTCGTAAGGATGCAGCCATGCCATCGCCCAACGGCCACTTGGATGGGCGTGACGACAGTATCATTGGGCGTTACGCGGGTCACTGTCGCATTTTCTAATAATGAGGGGGAAGCAGCGACTGTCACTGTGCCGGATGAACCGTAATTTGTTGTAGTGCCATGGCCTGTTCGGTGAATAGTATCAGCATTATACCCCCAGCACTTTAATTTTTTCGTGTTGTCATGTTTATAAATTGCGCATGTAAAGTGGCTCCCCAAACTGACGTCAATGACTTCGGTTGTACCGGCTGTTTCGAGGACAACAGGTGAGTCATTCATGGCATTCGTCCCTGGAGCATTGCCAATCCTTGTTGCATTGTTGCGGCCAAGTTGCCCGTAATTATTGGCCCCCCAGCAGGTGAGTCGACCCTTGGCGGTATTGGTATCATAAATGACGCATCGGTGGGTGTGCGACTCCTCAGTATTGAGTTGGGCACTGGCAATTTTCTGAAACGTATGGGTTGGTAACTTGACTGGGATGGTGTTGCTTCCCATTTCACCCGAGCCGTCACCACGAGTCTCGGTTGAGTCGATGCCGAGCTGTCCGTAGTTATTGTATCCCCAACATTTTATTGCGTTGCTTGTCCGAGCGCAGGCTGAATGATAGCTTACAGTGATTTCCTGAACGCTGGTACCTGTATTGAGATCGATAGCAGGGATGGCAGCTGCGGTTATAGCGCCGGTGCTGCCTCGTCCTAGGGCACCATAAGCCCCTGAGCCCCAGCATGCGGGTTTTCCGCCAATGACAACGCATGTACTTAACCATCCAGCCTCTATATCGGTGATAATGTCTGTTGATGCAAAGGCACCAGCAAAAGCAACAGGCAGTAGTGACGTAATATTGTATTGCGGAATTGTTGTGTGTGAAGTGCTGGTGTTGGGGTATGTGCCAAGGACACCGTAATTAGTGTCTGTACTTCCCCATGCTCCCCAGCATATGACTTTGTTGTTGTTCGTAATGACACAGGTATGCCTGGCGCCTGCTGCGAGATCTTTGGCGTTAATGTCAGAGACAAAAGGCAAGTTGGTACCCATCTGCACACTCGCTGTGCCGCGATCCGTGGTGTCGTTGTACCCCAACTGACGGTAGGCATTGTATCCCCAGCATTTAACACGACCGGCATAGGTTAGAATACAGGTGTGGTGGACGCCCGCACTCACTTTTTTAATGGCACAGACATCACCAAGATTAAGTTCTGCCAATTCGGTTCTGTCGGTGTCTGCAATCTGGGCGGTGCGCGATTGGTCTTTGTTTGAAAGAATAGGGCAATTATCGCAGGCGTCGCCAACACCATCAGAATCGCCGGTATCTGCTTGATCGTTGTTTACAACAAGTGGGCAGTTGTCTTCTGAATCAATCTTGCTGTCACCATCTTTGTTTTCATCGCATGCATCACCGAGTAAGTCTGCTGTGCATTCTGTTGTGCAACTTGCATCGGTGTTTTGTTGATCTTGATTTGGAATGAATGGGCAATTATCGCATCCTGTGTCACCTGCTGTGCACGCGGTGGCCGTTTTTCCGTTAAGGCTTATGGTTTTGTCATCGGCGTCATCGCCATCTGCATCGGTGTCGCACGCATCACCAACGTCGTCGCCATCGGTATTGGTTTGGTTTCCGACGCCTTCTATATTTCCCTCATCGGGGCCGTTCTTGATGTTGATACAGTTGTCTTCGTCATCGTAGAAACCATCGAGATCAGTATCGATCTCACATGCTTCGCCTCTTTCTGAATTGGCGATTGATGGCTCTTGAAGCGGATTGACAGTATTGGGGCAGTTGTCGCAAAGTTCTGAAGGAGAACCAGAAGTTTGTTCGCACGGACCAGTAATGGGCGTAGCCGTTTTTCCGTCAAGGCTTACGCTTTTGTCCGGAAAGCCATCGCCATCAAGATCAGGATCACAGACATCACCGAGTGCATCGGGTGTACATACGGGATCAATACAGGTTTCATCGGTGTTTTGTTGATCTTGATTTGAAATGAATGGGCAATTATCGCATGGCGTTTCACCTGCTGTGCACGCGGTGGACGTTGATATGTCAGAGCTTATGATTTTGTCAGAAAAGCCATCGTCATCTGTATCGGTGTCGCATGCATCACCTAATCCATCACCGTCGAGATCGTCTTGTGTGGTTGCAGAAGCAACGAGGGGATTCGGAATGAATGGGCAATTATCGCATGGCGTTTCACCTGCTGTGCACGCGGTGGTGGTGGCACCATTGACTATTTTATCATCGACGCCATCGCCATCTGTATCGGTATCGCATGCATTACCAACGTCGTCGCCATCGGTATCGGTTTGGTTATCAGTCGCAATCAGTGGGCAATTATCGCATCCGTCACCTGCTGTGCACGCGGTGGCCGTTTTGCCGTCAACGCTTATGGTTTTGTCATCGACGCCATCGCCATCTGTATCGGTGTCGCATGCATCA
>SYDY01000011.1 GCA_005801425.1 Bdellovibrionales bacterium
AATTTCGCGTCCATGACACTGGATTCTTCCCAAGGCATAAATTACATTATGCCAATCAGTGTCACCTATGTACCGGTACGATCTGTTACCTATGTCGCCGGTCCGTACACGTGAACCGCCCGATAAAACGTTGATTCAAAGCCCGCTAGGGCGCTTCGCGAAGCGCCCCTGCATAAGAAAAATAGCCGGAAGTGGTATTACTGACAAATTCCCATGGAATGATGGCTTTGGAACGTGGTGGGTTTGCAGGATGTGCCCGGTCTATCGGTACAGTCACCATTGACAGCGCAAGTGTGTGTGCACACGTTACCTATACACCAATCGCTGTTGCATTCTTCATGTTGTGTGCAGGTTGCACCGAGGGCCGCTGAACCCAATGTGGCTTCAACAATGCATGCGCCTAAGAAATGTGTCATGGCTTCGCCTTGAATGGTGGTGGGCCAGGGCAAGCAACGCGTGTTACCTGTGCATTGCGCATTGGTACGGCATGGTTCGAGGCATTTGCCAATACACGTTTCAGAAGCGCCACATTCAGATTTTTGATTGCACGCATTTTGGGTGGTGCTGCACTGGCCTGCACAAATCCCTGTATTGCATTCAAGGCCACTGCCGCATGCTGCGCCGACGTCGGCATAGAGGCTGACATCACTTGCTACGCAGATCTGCATACCTGTGGCATTTCCGGCATCGGTCCATGTGGTCCAGCATACGTCTGCGATGCCGCAATCGCTGGTTGCGGTGCATCCTTTTGCGCAGAGCCGTGTGCTATCGAAACATATGCCTGTCTGACAGGTATTGCTCGTGGGACACGCATCCCCAGGCGCTGTGGTAAAAGGTTGGCCAGGTGTTGTGCTTGGAAGTTTGGCTGCTGGAATACACAGCCGTGTTCCATCGAGATCGCCTGTGCCACCGATGCAGGCGAAACCACTTGGGCATCCGTGGGTGAGCGCAGCGGAATTGCCGATACATGTTTGTGTGCAATAGGACGGTGTGGCGGTGGTATTGCAAAATAAACCCGTGCCACATGTGGCATCGTTGATGCAGGTTTGTCCGAGTGTTGATGTGCCTGTGGGGCTATCAATACACTGGGCCGTTGCGACATCGCAGCGTTGGCCTGTACGGCAATGGCTGTTTTGTGAACATGCACCGCAACGTCCCGCCAAGCACCCTGCGCCTGCACTGCAATGGGTGGCACTTGTGCATTGGGCATCAATGCATAGGCCTGTGTTTGAATCGCACAATGGACGGTTTCCACTTTGGCATTGGAGATCGCGTGTGCATGAAGTGCATGTTCCCTGATAACACGCTTGTCCGCCGCAATCATTTTGTGAACTGCATCCCGCGCTGTTGGTGCATACACCAAAACTGCATGTTTTTCCGGGACCGCAGTCACCACTGACGGAGCACGTGGTGCATACGCCGCGATTGAAATCGCAGATCTTGCCAGCCGCGGTGCAAGGATTGTTACTTGCACTGCATGCAATGGTCTCTATGCTTGTTGCGATGCATTGGTATTGAATGCATGTTTTTCCGCCCGTGCATTGATCATTGCTTAAGCATTCAACACACTGTCCTGAGAGGGTTTCGCATACTTTGCCAGTCGTGGCGCATTGGGCTGTGGTGCATCCTGTAGGTGGTGGGGGAGGAGGGGTGTCGCGGGACCCGCAGGTATAATCCGATTTGCACACGCCTTCAGAGCAATCTTGATCGACTAAGCAATCAACGCAACGCCCGGTATTTTGGAGGCAATGCATGCCGAGGGTGCAATCGGACCGGTTGCGGCATGTTGTGGGCGTTGGATCAGGAGGGGGTGTGGTGTTGGTGACGCATACACCTCCTTGGCAGGTGGTGCCGAGGGTGCAGTCGTCGGTTCTGCTGCAAAGTGTGGGCAAGGGATCGTTGGGGACAGCGAGTGGATCATCGGGGTTTTGCTCTCCTGAACTGACCTGCCGCGCGCACGCTGGAAAAGCGAGGAACGCGAGTAGCACCAAAATACAATATCTGGAAAGACGAACATCGGACATTAGGCCGTGTACCTCCCCTATGACACGCGATAGCGGGCCAAGTAGGGACGATAATGATGAAATGTGCGACGTGTCAAACACTGTGTGCTGTTTTCTTACGTGGGACGACACGTGCGGTTGCTGTTTGGGATCAAAATGGTATATTCTTCAAAGACCCGCCACATGATGAAGGATGGACGATGCAACGCGAATGTTTGGTGCGTGCTGCTGATGGAACCCAGATTTACTCCTCAAGTCAGGGCGAAGGGCCACCTTTGATCTTGTGTGACGGTATCGGATGCGATGGCTTTATTTGGCGCTACATCCGTGAAACCTTCGCAGATCGCCACACCATCATTCACTGGAACTACCGAGGTCATGGTCTGAGCCACCGCCCTAAAAATATCGATGATCTCGATATGGCTGTTTTGTGTGATGATTTGCGCGCGGTGATGGATGCGCATGATGTAGATACAGCAGTTCTTCTTGGCCACTCCATGGGTGTTCAAGTGATATTGCAGTTTGCTCTTACGCATCCCGGTCGGGTTCAAGGGCTCGTGCCCATCTGCGGAAGTTATGGCCGCCCCCTCGATACGTTTCGTGACAACAGCTACGCGTCCAAAGTGTTCCCCATCCTTAAAAAGATGGTGCTCAAGGCGCCCAAAATCGCCAAACGCGTGGTGCAAATGGCATGCAAATCAGGTCTTGCGTATGCCATTGCGACCCGTACCGACGTCAATGGACGCTTGATCAGACCCGATGATTTCAAGCCGTACTTTGAGCACCTTGCTGCCATGGATCCAGAAATTTTTGTGCGAATGCTCGCATATTTGGCAGCACATAGTGTGGAAGAGCGCCTGGGTGAAATTAATACGCCGACCCTGGTGATGGCCGGTGAACAAGACACCTTTACACCCTCATGGCTGTCCCATCGTATGCATCATCTGATTGCAGATGCTGAGTTGCTTTTGGTTCCTACCGGTACCCATGTGGCGCCTATTGAAATCCCAGAGTTGGTGGAATTGCGCTTGAATAAGTTTTTAAGCGAACGTGTGTATTCTGTAGGGGCGCAGCAAGCTGCGCCCCATAGCCATAGGGCACCACGGGCAAAAAGAAAACATGGCGCGGCAAGCCGCGCCGCTACGGTAGCGATGTAATCGCTTCGGCGATCTCTTCTGCCAATTCCCCAGATCTCTTTTGCAATTCATCGCGAAGTACCGCTTCGGTTTCTGCGGATCTGATCTGATGCATGGCCAATGTGCGTGCTGCCGTACCCGCAAGCTTGGTGTTGTTCCCACGCAGTGCCTGGGTCAATATCTCCACGGCATTGGGATGTTTGTTTTCACCGATAAAATGCAATGCGGCAGCGGCTTCGGGAAAACGACGAGATTGGGTGCGTTTGACCAAATACGCTGCACCCAGCGTATCACCCAAAGCACATAGGGCAGCCGATGCCTGTAGTTTGTCGGCCCAGGGAAGCAGCCATTTGCCCAAAAACTGATGCAATGGCGCAATGCCCCGTGGATCGCCCAAACGCCCCAAAGCGCGTATGGCATCGAGGCGCAGGCCACGAAATGCGATCATGTGGACCAATGTTTCCAGGGCCGCTTGGTCTTGAAGTTCAGCGAGTGCAATGGCTGCTTCAAGGCATACACCCCGAATATCATCATGAAGACATGCATGCAGACGCATACGCAGGGTTTCAGGAATGTCAGTGATTTCTTGTGTGCGGAGTCTGTCACCCACAACACAACAGGCATCGCCTCGAATGCGCGGAACATCGCTGCGTGTGAGTTTTTCGAGAACCTCAAGTGATGCGATTTCGATGTCGGCGCTTTGCACTACCGCACCTCGGTACCAGGCAATGCATCTTGCCCTGGATCGACGACAATCAATTTACCCGCGGTATTCACAGCCAACACCATGCCTTGGCTTTCAAGACCCATCAATTTTGCTGGATGCAAATTGGCCACCACCACGACTTTGCGACCGCGAATGAGATCGGGTGTGTAGTGCTGGGCGATCCCTGCAAGAATTTGTCTGGGTTGTTTTTCACCGAGATCGATCATGAGCTTAAGCAGCTTGTTGCTTTTGGGCACGGGTTCCGCTTGTAGCACATGGCCTACGCGTAACTTCACTTGGCCAAACGTATCGATGCTGATGCGATCGAGATCGGGTTCAGGGAGTTCGGTTTCTTGGACGGGTGCACTTGCGGTGCTTGCGATCAACGTATCGAACACCTCTTTTTCAATGCGATCAAAGAGCCGGGTAATTTCGCCGATAGGCCTGTTTTTAAGTGCAAACAAGAGTCCTGCATCCATGCGCGAAATATCCGCATTGATGCAACTTGCCATGGCTGTGGCCAAACGAGGAACCACTGGCGATAGATACATGGCCAGGGCATGGCAAATATTAACAGCAAAGGTGCACGTGAGACGCGCTGCTTCGGGATCTGTTTTCATCTGATCCCACGGAGCGTGGGATTGCATGTACTCATTGCCGATATCTGCGATGTCGCCAAGAAGGCGCATGACGTGGCTTAACTCGCGATTGCGGTAATGGGTTTCTATTTGACGTCCCAAGGCCACCGTTTTGTACATCAACGCTTGCACATCATCGGTAGACGGCAATTCACCCAATTGATTACCCAATCGACTTTGTAAAAATCGTGTGGCACGACTGAACAAATTAACATGTTTGTTGACCAATTCGCTGTTGATGCGTTGTACGAAATCGTCAAATGAGAGATCTAAATCGGATGCATCGTTGGAGGCTTTGCATGCGTAGTAAAAGCGCAAGGCTTGGGCATCAACCACATCGGCAAAAGGCGCGGCATTGATGAATGTTCCTCGCGATTTGGACATTTTTTCGCCGTTGATGGTCAGCATGCCGTGGACATGAACACGTGATGGAATGGTCATCTTGGCATGTTTGAGCACTGCTGGCCAAAAGAGCGTGTGAAAATAAATAATATCTTTTCCAATCACATGTTCAATTCGCGTATTGGGACTTTGCCACAGACTCTCGAGGGAGAGGCCGTGTTTTTCTGCCCATTCGGCCGATGAAGCGACATAGCCTAATGGTGCGTCCAGCCATACATAAAAGAATTTGTCGGGTTTTCCGGGCACTGGAAATCCGAAGTAGGGCCCATCACGGGTGATGCACCAATCGCGCAAACCTTCGCCGCCGTCGATCCAGTTTTTGACGAAGGCTGCGATGTCGGGTTGCAGGGCACCGCTTGTGATGAACGAACGCAAAAATGCGATGTTCTCTGCACTGCTTAATTTGAAAAATAAATGAGAAGATTTTCGAATCACCGGTGTGTTGCCACACAAAGAACATTTGGGATCGATAATTTCCGTGGTGGTGTATGTGGCTCCGCATTTTTCGCATACGTCGCCATATTGATCGGCGGATTTACAACGTGGGCATGTGCCGCGTAAGAAACGATCAGGAAGAAATCGGGCATCATGTTCACAGAAGTTGCCGTCGATCTCGCGTTCTTCGATTTGTCCTGCTTTGATCAGGCGTTGATACACTTCATTGACGATGGCTCTATTTGAATCGTTGTGGGTCAAACTAAAATGATCAAACGCGACATCAAAACGCGCAAAATCACGGATATGCTCTTCATGATAATGGGTTACCAATGATTCGGGCGTGATCCCTTGTTTTTTTGCATTGAGTTCGATGGGCGTGCCGTGTGCATCGTCGGCGCAAATAAAGAGTGCATCTTCGCCCAATTGTTTGAGGGCGCGCACGTACATATCCGTTTGGCAATATTCGACCAAATGGCCCAAATGGATACTTCCGTTGGCATAGGGGAGAGCGGCGGTGACGAGAATTTTTTGTTTCATGGGGGATTTAAACCTGATTGGGAAAAAGAAGTAGGGGCGGGGCTTGCCCCGCCCGCAAGCGTTAACAACGTTGTTTCAAGGGTTAGCGTTGGATTGGGATTTGTTTTGGCACGGGCACGTGTTTGCACCAGGGCACGGCATGTTGCTGCAAGGCGAAGGTCGGGACCTGCGGCGAGAGCATCACAAACATGGGACTCAATGATCGCAAGAACCAGCGGCACTTGCGTGCTGTGTTCTGAGGCAAATTTGAGCATCTCATGGGGTTTTGGGGGATCTTTCACCCAATCGGCAAGCTGTGTGTAAAGCTGTGCGTAATCGGATCCTAATATCTCGTCCATGCGTTCGGGATCGTTGCCTGAGAGTTTACGGAGTAAAGTCGAGGACGGTTCGTGAACCGCATCCTTCATAGGTGCAACAGGCAACTTGGCGCAGCGTGATCGCAAGGTTTGCAACAAGGTACTTGGCGATGAACACGTAAGGATGATCAACGTATTGGACGGCGGTTCTTCAAGAAGCTTCAGCAGTGCATTTTGTGCAGCAAGGCCCATGGTATGGGCTTTATCGAACCAGAGCACTTGCCCTGTCCGATGGGTGAGTTGGGCGCTGTTATTTGCGGTACGGATCGCATCTATTCCGATATTTCCTTTTTCGTCGGGGACAATACGCTGCAAGCTGCCGCCATTTTTTTCGGTGATTGCAAGGGCGGCCATTTCAAGGGCTTGTGTGTCGTGCCCCCACAAAAGAAGCCCATGGGGAAGACGGCCTGTGTCTATGGCGTGCGCAATTTGCATTGCGAGACGCGGATGTGAAGCCGTGAGTTCCTGAAAGCGCATGGCGTGGATTGTATGCCAGGATCACGATGCTTTCCAGAGCATGATGGGGTATAGCACTATGGATGTTTGAAGAACCGATCCCATTTCTTATCGTGGGCAGCGGCCTTGCGGGCCTCAACGCGGCTTTGATGCTTGCAGAATATGGCCGTGTATGTGTGGTCACCAAGCGGGCCGACGATGCGGCAAGTGCTTGGGCCCAAGGTGGGATAGCCAGTGTTTTGCCCGATTCAAACGATACGTTAGAAGCCCACATTCGGGATACGCTCGAAGCGGGCGCGGGCCTGTGCAATGTGGAAGCGGTACGCAGTATTGTTGAGGCCGGGCCTGAAGCGGTAGCACGTTTGGTGTCTTTAGGGGTTCATTTTGATCAAAATGCTGCGGGTTATCACCGGACGCGCGAAGGGGGTCACAGCGCCCATCGTATTTTACATGCAGGCGATGTCACCGGTCGTGAGATCATGCGTGCTTTGTGGGAACGTGCCCGTGCCCACGCAAATATCACATTGCTTGATTCCCATATTGCGGTCGATCTGCTCACTCTCAAAAAACAAGGTATTGCGGACGATGATCGATGCGTAGGTGCCTATGTGCTTGATTGCATAGAAGGCCGTGTTGAGGCTGTGCGTGCTCACACAACATTGCTTGCCACAGGCGGTGCGGGCAAAGCATACTTGTATACATCGAATCCCGATTCTGCGACAGGTGATGGTATCGCGATGGCATTTCGTGCGGGCGCGCACATTGCGAATATGGAATTTTTTCAATTTCATCCCACGTGTTTGTATCATCCTCAGGCGAAGTCATTTTTGATCAGCGAAGCCTTGCGCGGCGAAGGTGGCATTTTACGCAGAGCCGATGGCACTGCGTTGATGGATGGATTGCATCCCTTAAAAGATCTGGCCCCGCGTGATGTGGTCGCTCGGGCCATCGATGCAGATATGAAGCGCAGCGGTGCCGATTGTGTGTTTCTCGATATGACCGGCGAAGATCCGGATCATGTTCGTACACGTTTTCCGAGTATCTACGCACGTTGTTTGGATTTTGGAATCGATATCACAAAACATCAAATTCCCGTGGTGCCTGCGGCTCATTATCTTTGTGGTGGTGTTGTCACCAACTTAGAGGCTGAAACCACACTGCCAGGATTGTGGGCTGCGGGCGAAACGGCGCATACGGGATTGCATGGGGCCAATCGCTTGGCGTCCAATTCATTGCTTGAAGCGGTGGTGATGTCCTCGCGTGCGGCCGATGGAATGAAGCATGCGATCCAGCATGATGATGCATTGCCTGCTGTGCATCCATGGGATGAAGGCCAAGCGGTAGATGCCGACGAACTTGTGGTGGTCGCGCACAATTGGGATGAATTGCGGCGTACGATGTGGAACTACGTGGGCATTGTGCGAAGCGATCGTCGTTTGACGCGTGCAGCATCGCGGCTTGGTTTGCTCTATCGCGAAATTCAAGAATATTATTGGAATTTCAGATTGACCCTTGATTTGGTGGAGCTGCGTAATTTGTGTGACGTGGCGCGTCTTGTGGTGGCCAGTGCGCGTCATCGTCGTGAAAGCCGTGGGTTGCATACCAATCGCGATACACCCGATCTGTTGCCAGGTACGCCGCAGGATACGGTGGTGTCATGGACGGCTGAGGGGTTGCGGTTTCATCCCCGCATGGGCGCCCCTACTGGTGTATGAATGCCGATAATGCTACAAATCATACCCATATGTGGACCTTGCCCAATATTCTTACCATTGCACGTATGAGCTCCATTCCTATGGTGGTGTTCTTGCTGTGGCCAAGCGTTGAAACACGAACCACAAGTTTTATTGCGGCGCTCGTGTATGTGATCGCTGGTATTGTGGATGTCATCGATGGCTATGTGGCGCGACGCACCAATCAGGTGACGGTGCTTGGGAAATTTCTCGATCCGCTTGCCGACAAGCTTTTGTATCTGGTGACACTGATCATGCTTTTGCAATTGCCAGGCGATCGTGTGCCTGGTTGGGTGGTGCTTGTGATGCTCACCCGTGAGTTGTCGATTACAGGACTTCGCAGCATGGCTGCAGCTGAGGGCGTTGTGATTGCGGCGGGCCATGGTGGAAAAATGAAAACCAGCGTGGCTACGGGGGGCACTGTTGCTCTTATGATTCACTATCCATTTATTGCAGATTTTGGTTTCTTGGGACATGCCTTGGTGCGCCCCCGCGAAGTGGGTCTCATTGTGACATATTTATCGGTGTATTATTCTCTGACCAGCGCATGGGCCTATATCCGAGATTTTATGAATCACATGCGTACGCGTCCTGTGGCATCCTGAACCATCTTGTTTCACTTTGATACATCGATCATCGATTAAACCCTGCGTCGATTATTGCATCCCTCGCGCGTATGGATCCATTGCCACCCGCCTGTGCTTTTCTTTCGTTTTCGGATCAAGCGATGTTGCCTGTCCGCGTTGCAACATTCCAGGTGCTCGAACGTTTGGGGATTGGCTACCGTGCGGAGATCGTGTGGTGGCATGAAACATGCGATGACGTGCGTGAAAAATCTTGTGTGCTTGCATTGATGCGCGGAAATGTCACGCTTCGAAAAATTGCTGGGGTTGTGGTTGCTTTGCGTGTGGAACAACGGATGGGATGGTGGCGGTATTTCGCCGTGATGGTGCCGTGGATCATGCTGTTGAAACAGCAATTCACGCCCCAGGTGGTTCAGAAAAAGCGTCATCTTGAGATCCTGCATGATCTGCTTGAGCCCTTGATGCTGAAGCATGGGCGAAGCATACGGGTTGATGTCGACAAATTGGGTGACAAAGCCGAACATCGGGTGCATGCCACAGGCAATGATTGGATTTGGTGGAGGCGTCTGCTTGCGCAGGACGATTTAACTTTCTTTTTCGAATCGGATCCATTGGGTTTAGAACGTTTGGTGATTGTGGATCGTGATGCAGCTTTGCCGCCGATCACACTTTGGCAGGACAGCGGTTATTTGCATCATGCGTCGATCAAGCAAAAGATTGTAAACCATGAGACCGAATGCTTGTTGTCGGTGCAACGATGTTTCAAAAAACAGGGTGCAGAGCCTATTTTTAATGGACGAACCCAGGCGATGTGTGTGGCAGCAGGGTACACTGCCATGCTCCATATCGATGATGCGAGCGAAGGGTTTGCGAGTTCGGGCTCCACAGACGATGTGGTGTTTCATCGTGTGGAGCATCGCGGATTTTTTCCTGACGCCATGCCTTTTTCCAAAGTGCGTGAACGCTTGAATATGCGCTATATGTGCCGTTTTACGGCATGCGGTCGCAGTCAATCGATTGCAGCACCCATGCCTGATTTTAAGCCTATGCATGGGGTCCAGATTGCGCGCGTGATCAAACCGCGTATGATCAGTGGCTGGCGGCCTTTGCCGCGTGGCACAAGTGTGGGGGCATCCAATCCGAAGCTCAAACGTGCGTTAAAATTTTTAGAAGGCGCAAGCGATGATGTTCATATCGATGGGCGTGGTCGGATTGCGATTCAATTTGATTGGCAGGATGGATCGGACAATTCGTTTGTGTGGGCGATGGTTTCACAACCCTTGGCATCACGCTCGGCGGGAAGTTCATTTATTCCACGGGTGGGGATGCAGGTCGCAATTCAATGCGCTGATGGTGATCCTGATCTCCCTGTGGTGGTGGGATGTTTGTACAACGAGCATCATGGATTGATGCCCCTGCCGATAACGCTTCCTTTTGCACGCTATCAGGTGGGTATTCGAAGTGGTGGCGTGCCATTTGCAGGCAAAATAGGTCCTGGACATGCATTGATTCTTGATGACACGCCATTGAGCGAGCATGTGACGCTACATAGCGGCAAAGACATGAAGATGCGTGCGGAACAGGCATTGGGCATGGAAGCCCAAAATGTGCTGATCCAAGGCGATCGGTCGATTCAATTGAGGGTGGGGAAAGCATCGCTTGAATTGCATGCCAATGGTGCGTTGACACTTAATGGTCAAACGATTTCGATTTTAAGCAATGCGAAGGTGAAAATTCGCGGTCGCTTGATTGATATGGCGTCGTGAGCTGTCGCTTTGATCTATTTGTTCTCGCCAACGCTGAACCAAAAAAGGCGACCATTCCCACGGACGTATTCGCGTGGGATCTTCACGGCGCCACCGTCCTGCTTCATATTTTCCTGTACAATTTTTTGATCCACAATAGCACGGAAACGTGAATGGAAAGTCAGCGTCGGCGGCATCGTAACGAAATGATATTTCTTCGCCAGGCAGGATCACGCGATTGGCCACAAGCGTGTTGCCTGAACGAAACCAAAGATTGCCATCGCAACTGTTGTTGATAAATCGGTAAATGTGTTGCGGAAGGGGGGTGGTCCATAAATTATCGCAGATCTGCAAGGAGTATTGGCCTTTGTAGGTTTCAATCGGTTCTTCGCAGATCTCCCGTGTGGTGATGGTCGGTCCCGAAAACATGCCGACCGCTTCGCCAGGATAAATGATGCTTGTGGCGAAGACACCGTGACCTTTGGGGCCTGCATGCCGAAGCTCAGTGCAGCGATGGGTGAGTGTGTGTTGACAGAATCGTTCACTGGAGGGGGGTGGTGCGAGATCAACAAGTGATCTCGGATCGTCGTGAATGTTCCAGGGTGTCATGCCAAAGGCCTGCAGGACAGCGTCTTCGATACTCATCGTACCCCCAGAAATAAGCGTAGCGCTTTTTTGGGGATCTCTCAATTGTGTTTTAGCTGCGGGATGTGCGGCGCGATCGTCGATTCACACCGTGGCGCTTGGAGGTGGCGGCGGTGGTGGGTTACCACCCCCTCTGCGTGATAGATATTGTTCCGCGCATGAACGTATGGCGTAGGGTGACGATTGTTTCTTGGTCTTTTTTGTGGTCGCTTCTTTTTTGCCACCAAGATGCTGTTCGTATTGATCGAGATGAAGTGTCGAAAAACGACTTGTGAGATCTAAAAGCTCTTGATGCTCTGCTTGCGAAAGTACGGGCTGGAGTCTCAGGACTGACATGCGTTCTATGAGGATTGTGAGTTCTGATGTTATTTTGGACGTATTGCCTATCATTTTAATTCTCTCCGCAGGTTATCGGGGGCTGGATCAGCAAACAGGCAAAGTACTGCTTGGGGGTGGTGGGGGCTGTTTGGGATGATAAGCTGACGCTTTTGATTCGTTTCTGCATGAGTATGGGTGTCGAGTGATGGGTGTTTGTTTGTGCTTCGGTTTGTAATGATGTGATGCCATATTGGCAGTGCGCCTTGCGTGTCTTACTGGGGGCGTTGAGGGTGGCGATGAGGGTGCGCACGGTGTGGGTGTGTATCGAGATGAAACCGGGCAAACGGATGACATGTTCATGTGCTCCTTGGGATTAGGCGATCCTAAAATACAATATGTTTATCCTTCGTGATAGACGTAGTGTTCGCCCGCATAATTTTTAAAGGTCATTTTTTTGCCCTCATGCTCAACGAGGTACTCGGGTACCAGCGGTACTTTACCACCGCCGCCTGTGAGATCGACCACGTAATGGGGAACGGCAAGACCACTGGTAAAGCCACGAAGCGACTGAATAATATCGATGCCTGATTGCACGGGGGTTCTAAAGTGCGCGATCCCTTGGGCCGAATCACATTGAAATATGTAGTACGGACGAACGCGTTGTTTTAGCAACCAAAGATTGAGTGTTTTAACAACCTCGGGATCGTCATTGATTCCCTTAAGAAGAACCATGTGATTGCCTAATACAAAACCCGCGTTGGCAAGCAACATGAGTGCATGGGCTGCTTCTGGTGTGCATTCGGCGGGGTGATTAAAATGCGTGTTTAAATACAGTGGATGAAATTGTTTAAGACGTTCGACCAATTCAGGTGTAAAACGTTGAGGCAATGTGACGGGATTGCGTGTGTGAATGCGCACTATCTCAACGTGTGGAATTGAACGAATATCGGTGATCATTTCCACAAGAGGATTGTCGGCATATGTGAGTGGGTCACCGCCTGAAATAAGTACATCGCGTATGGCAGGTGTGTCACGAATATATTGTACTGCGCGTGCAAGTTGCGCACGGGGTGCTGCAGATTCAGGATCGCCCACTTTGCGCTTTCGATTGCAGTGACGACAATACACCGGACAATTATGCGTTGTGTATAAAAGCACGCGATCAGGGTAGCGGTGCGTGAGACCTGGCACAGGCATATACTTTTCTTCGGCCAATGGATCTTCAACTTCGTTGGGATCGATATTGAGTTCTTCTTTCGTTGGGATCGCTTGCCGACGGATGGGGCAATTGGGATCCGTGGGGTGCATGAGGCTCGCGTAATACGGGGTGATCGCCATGGGGAAAAGCGCACCCGCTTGCGTGATACCTTCATGTTCTTCGGGCGTGAGCGTGATTATTTTTGCGAGCTGATCCGCGGTTCGGATACGCTGCTGCTGCTGCCATTGCCAGTCATTCCACTGGGCGTCTGTGACATGGGGCCAGGCGTTGCGTGACACGGTTTGCGAACTCATGGGGCCTTCATAACAGCAGGAATGATTGATATCTACGGCGCGCGGAGTGAGTTTGATGCATAAATTATCGCGCGGTGGCCGTGTGGACGTGGATCTTGAGCGCTATGGGGTGAATGTCGGTGTGATGGCCGAATTGGCGACTGCCATGGGGGGACGCCTGTGCTGTGTGATCAAGGCCAATGGATACGGGTTGGGCCTTGAACGCCTGGCTCCTGTGGCGGCAAAACATGGATGTGAGGCCTTTGGTGTGGTGGACAACGCCGATATCACCATGCTTCGCGACTTAGGCTTGAAACAACGTATTTTTAGATTGCGCCATGCCTATGGCGATGAAGTGGCCGAAGTGGCCCACTTGGGCGTGGAAGAATTGGTGAGCGATGTTGACCATGCAGAAATTGTTGCATCTATCGGCAGAAAGCGTGGACACCCCATTCCTGTGCATCTTGATGTTGATATCGGCATTGGTCGCACGGGATGTTATTTGCCGCAGGACTTGATAGATGTTGGTGAGATCTTGGCCATGGAGGGTTTAAAACCTGTGGCGGTGATGTCGCATTTTTCGTCGGCCGATATCGATACTGAAATAACAAAGCATCAATATCATATGTATCAATCGAACAAGGCTTTGCTGCATCACACATATCCGATCACCCAATCGTTGGAATTTCATTGCGCCAATACGGCAGCGACTTTTACGATCCCCGAGATCCAATCGTCATGGCTGCGAAGTGGCATCGGAACCTACGGTGAAACGCCGGGTCCTGCGGTACATTTACCATTGTCATTGCGTTTTATCGCACGCGTGGTGTGCTTTGTGGGAACCGTTCGTACGCTGCCTGCGGGCGCTACGGTGGGCTACGGGATGACCTACCAAAATGATAAGCCACTGCGTCTTGCAACGCTTACGGTCGGTTATGCCGATGGTGCATGGAATACAATTTACGATCGCACGGGCAAGCATGTGTTGATCCGTGGTCGTCATTTTCCGGTGGTGGGTCGTGTCTCCATGGACATGATTACGGTGGATGTGACCGAGGGTCCTGATATTGTTTCGGGCGATGAAGTGGTGCTTATCGGCGAACAAGGGGATGCTTCGATTGGGATCCATGAATTGGCAGCAGGCACAGGTCTTATGGGTTATGAAGTGTTGAGTAGTTTTGGGCATATGTTGGGCCCATAAAACAATACAGCGGCCAAAAATTTTATTCCAAATGCGCGCTATGATTTACACGTGGCGTGAGCAAACATCATACCGATCCAGCAGCCGCCAAGGCTTTGTCGCAACGATTTCAAAACAAAGAAGCACGTATTGCCATTGTGGGTATGGGCTATGTCGGTTTGCCATTGGCTCTGACATTTGCTGAAAAAGGCCACACGGTGGTGGGTCTCGATTTGGATGCGAGCAAAGTGGACGTATTGCTTTCGGGCAAGAGCTATTTTGGTCATATTCCGAACGCGCGGGTTGCGCCGCTTGTGCAATCAGGAAAACTTACGGCGAGCAGTGTATTTGCTGAAATTGCATCTTGTGATGCGATTATCATTTGCGTGCCAACACCACTGACGCGCTATCGTGAACCCGATATGTCCTATGTGGAAGGTGCGGCTCGTTTCATTGCGCCGCATTTGAAGCGCAATCAGCTTGTGGTGCTGGAATCCACAACCTATCCAGGTACCACAGACGAACTTCTTGTCCCCTTGTTGGGCGAACCCAATGGTTTGATTGCCGGTGTGGATTATTTTTTGGCGTACAGCCCTGAACGTGAAGATCCAGGCAATAAAAGCTTTCATACACAAACCATTCCGAAAGTGGTGGGTGGTTATACTGCAACATGTTCTGAGATTGCATGCAGTTTGTATGAATCGGTGGTTGATCGTGTGATCCGTGTTTCGTCAACGCGTGTGGCTGAAATCAGCAAGCTTCTCGAAAATATTTTTAGATCGGTGAATATTGCGTTGGTCAATGAACTTAAAACGTTGTGCGTGGAAATGAAAATCGATGTATGGGAAGCCATTGATGCGGCTGCAAGCAAGCCATTTGGCTATATGCCATTTTATCCAGGCCCGGGTCTGGGTGGGCACTGTATTCCTATCGATCCGTTTTACCTTACATGGAAAGCGCGTGAGTTCGGTTTGCATACGCGATTTATCGAGCTTGCCGGTGAAGTGAACACTGCGATGCCGCGTTATGTGGTTGAACGCGTGATGCATGCCTTGAACGATGCCGGTAAAGCTGTGAATGGCGCGGATATCTTGGTGCTCGGTGTTGCCTATAAAAGGGATGTCGAAGATACACGTGAATCGCCATCAATGCGATTGATTGAGCTTTTGCAAGAGCAAGGTGCCCATGTCTCAATGCATGATCCTTACGTCGCATCGCTCAAGGTGGGTAATACTGATTTTGCATCCAATCCGTTGACGCAAGAGCGTTTGGAAAAAACAGATCTTGTTTTGATCGCAACCGATCATACCAGTGTGGATTACGAATTGATTGTTCGTCATGCACCGCTTGTCGTTGATACGCGCAATGTGACACGCAGGGTGTCTGCACCTCGAAAAAATGTGGTGATGGCGTGAGTGCCCAGTCTCTGCTGGGTGATCAAGAATGTGAAAAGAAAAAAATTATTCCATTGCCATTTCGATCGATGACGCTTCTTACGCAATACTACCATCCTGAGCCAGGTGCTGCATCGATTCGGCTTCGCGCGTTGGTTTCTGAATTGACAAAACGTGGTGTGAAAATTCGTGTGATCACAGGCATGCCCAATTATCCGGAGGGTCGATTTCATCCCGGTTTTGGGAAAAGATTGTGGCAACACGATGCGATCGATGGTGTGCCTGTGCTTCGTTTATGGCTTTATCCTGCGGCAGGGCGTCGTCCACTGCGTCGGATTTTAAATTATATCAGTTTCACGTGCATGGCTTTTTTTGCGATGATGACGCAAAAACTGGGCGACGTGGTTTTTGTTGAAGCACAACCCATTACGCTTGCACTTCCTGCGTGGTTCGCAAGTTTGTTTCGTAGAACACCCTATATTTACAATACCCCCGATTTGCAGGTCGAATACGCGAAAGAAGGACGTTGGGGTATTGGTGCTCTTTTGTCTCGCTGGGCAGCAAGCTTGGAAGCATTTCTTATGCGAAAGTCCGTTTCCGTATCGACGGTGACGCATGGCTTTATGCGATATTTTGCAGAGAATCGATCGGGTATAGCGCAACGGTTGACGTTTTTGCCCAATGGCGTCGATCCTGAAATATTTCGACCTCTTCCATACGATATTGCGATGGCCAAAGAGGTTCAGGCAGAACATAAAAAAGTTTTTGTATATTCAGGTGTTCTTGCATCATATCATGGCGTGAATGTTTTGATTGATGCAGCAATTCGATTACGAAACGATTCGGAAATTTTGATTGTTATCAATGGTATGGGTCCTGAACGACAGGCTCTTGAATCAAGGGTTTTGCAAGAATCTCTCACGAATGTTCATTTTTCTGACTATCCTGCACATGAGCTTTCGCGTTTGATGTCGATTGCTGAAGCAGGTCTTGCGACGATGGCATCTCATGAAGTGACAAAACTCATGCGACTTGCAAAAATTCTTCCATACTCTGCAACAGGAAAGCCCGTTGTTTTCGCAGGATGGGGGGAATCGGCTGATCTCATTGTGGCCAATGGTTCTGGCATTGTTTCTCCACCAGGCGATGATGTTGCATTTGCAGCTTCGATCAAAGAACTTGCCTACGACGGGGAGCATACAAAGCGTATGGGACGATCCGCACGCGAAGCCGTGATAAAAAAATATCAGTGGTCTCAGATCATCGATGCATGGTTGCTTCAGCTGAGGCCTCTTTTTACGAAACATTAAGGGATGTGACCATGCTCGGCTTTCTTTTAAAACATGCGATTTTGCCCCTCGGTGATGCCGTTACTGGACAGCATGTCATGCGTTCATTGGATGAATTGCGTGCGCAGGTGATGCTCGACAAATCGGGCTTAGAACAACTTCAGGGGAAAAAACTTACGATATTGCTTGAGCACGCGATTTCTCGTGTGCCATTTTATCGCGATAAAGTGTCGAGTTTTCGGCGAGATCCTTGGTCGTCTTTAAGTGAATTTCCCATTTTAACGAAGCAAGATCTTCATGCATATACCCCCACTCTTGTGATAGGTAATAGAAAGCATCTCATCGCATCATCAACCAGTGGTTCATCGGGCGTTCAGTCAACGATTTATATCGATAAATTAGAACTTTCCCGTGAACGTGCGGCGAATCTACTTTGGATGCAATGGGCAGGATATCGTTTCGGTATGCCGATTGTGCAGTCGGGCATGACGCCCAAGCGTGGTTTCATCAAAGCCACGAAAGATATTCTTTTTAGAACGCTCTATGCTGGCGATATGACATTGGCCAAGTCCCATGCAGTGGATTTGCTTCTTCGTATACGAAAAGGGCCACGAAGATTTCTCATGGGTTATGCCTCGTGGTTGTACAATCTTGCACGTGTGGCGGAAGAAGAAGGGATTTTAGATATACGTTTTCATGGCGTGATGAGTTTGGGCGATAAAATGTTTTCACACTATCGCGATACCATCAGGCGTGCTTTTTCATCTGAAGTTAGTGATACGTATGGTACCGCAGAAGGGCTTTTGATCGCATCCCAGTGTGGCGGTGCATATTATCATATTATGTCGCCGATGGTTGTTCTTGAATTGGTCAACGATGCAGGTGAGCCGGTTGAAGATGGGCAAATTGGTCGCGTGGTGGTGACCAAACTGGACGGTTTTCGTATGCCACTTATTCGTTATGCCACCGGTGATTTGGCGGTGAAGCTCCCCAAAGAGCGCTATCCCACGGAGTTGCCATGTCACTTACCACTTTTAGAGCGCGTCATTGGTCGTGATACGGATATTATTCGTACACCCCAAGGCTATGCGATGATCGTGCATACCTTTACCGGTGTGTTTGAGTTTTTTCCTCAGATCCAACAATTCAAAGTGATCCAGCATAAACCCGATGGTATGGAGATCCAATATATACCGCGCGCTGATTTTCATCATCAGGTCTTGCATGATGTCGAACAGCGTTTGCGTAAACCGTTGTGTGGTGAACCATTTGATATGTCATTTACAAAAGTCGACTATATCGCGCCGAGCCCTTCAGGGAAGCCGCAAATTGTTGAAGTGCGTTTAGGGAAAGATAGAAGCGTGGTGCCTGCGGCTTAGAATAGGCTTTACAGCGATGTGTAGCCGAGGTGATCACCCATATCGATTGCTTCATCACCAATATAACTCTTAGAGCCCAAGCCAAGTTCCCCGTCATCATTGTCACCCCAACATGTGATTTGATGGTTATTGTCCGTGATACAGGTCTGATGCGCACGGGCATCGATATTGAGGGAATGCCGTTCGCTCACAAAATCGATTTTCTTCAACGCATCGCCCATCTCCTCACTGTGGGTGCCGAGATTGTTCATGTTTTTTACTGTGAGTTGCCCACTCGTATTATTTCCCCAGCATTTGACACTGTCATTATTGATAATAGCGCATGTATGGGTTCCCCCTGCTGCGACTGCTTTGGCGATGATATTTGTGCCGAGATTGACTGCTGCTGTTGGAGTGGTCTTTGGGCTATTGCTATTGCCCAATCCGAGTTGCCCATGGTCGTTATTTCCCCAGCATTTGACGCTGTCGTCATTAAGAATAGCGCAGGTATGATTGCGACCCGCCGTGATGGCTTTTGCGGTGAGGCTTGTACCAAGAGCCACAGGAAGAAGGGCATCGCCCATATTCGCACTGTTCTCACCGCGAAAATCGAGATCACCTGTTCCTAGTTGCCCTTGATCATTGAGTCCCCAGCATTTGACGTTGTTATCATTAAGGAGGGCACAGGTATGATAGCGGCCTAATGCGATGGCTTTTGCGGTGATATTTGTACCGAGATTGACAGCAATGGTTGGACTTGTCTTTGGGCCATCGCTATTGCCCAATCCGAGTTGTCCATACGAATTATTCCCCCAGCATTTGATGGCACCGCTCGTTTGCGATGGTTCGGTCACAACGATGGCGCATGTCATATTTTTTTCGGCAGCAATGGCGATCGCTTTTAGGTTTGTGCCGAGATCTACTGTGGGGAGATCTGCCATCGTTGGACCGGTACCATCCCCACGATTTTGCTGATCATCCAATCCTAGCTGACCCTCTTCATTGTTTCCCCAGCATTTGACATTGTTGTTATCAAGAATGACGCATGTGTGACCATCGCCTGTTGCAATCGCTTTTGCTGTACGACCTGTGCCGAGATTTACAGCGAGAAGTGCATCGCCCATGGTGCTGTTTAATGAACCGCGATTTTTTGTATCGTTTAATCCGAGTTGTCCTTGATCATTAAGTCCCCAGCATTTGACGCTGTCGTCATTGAGAATGGCGCATGCATGATCATAGCCTGTCGCCACGGTTTTTACGCTGTATTCCGTGCCAAGGGAAACAAGATCTCCCAAATGAGAAATGCCAACATTCAACCCCAGTTGCCCATGGTCGTTATCTCCCCAGCATTTGATTCTGCCGTTGTTGAGTAAAACGCAGGTATGAAATTCTCCTGTTGTGATCGATTGCGGGATCTTGCCTGTTCCAATTTGAATCGCTGTGGTGGGAACATTTTCGATCTCGTGCAGCATACTTCCTAAACCAAGTTGTCCTCTCTCGTTGTTTCCCCAACATTTGACTTCATTGTTATCAAGCATGGCACACGCGGATGATTGTCCTACGACAATGGATTTTGCGGTGCGATTTGCCCCGAGGTTTACGGCCAGCAGGGCATCTCCCATGGACTCAATCGTGAGACCACGATTGTCTTCGTTGCCCAATCCCAGTTGTCCACTGTCATTCAATCCCCAGCACTTGACGTTATCGTTATCAAGAATGGCACATGTGGATGCATCGCCAGCGGCAAGTGCTTTCGCAGTACGATTCGTGCCGAGGTTTACGGCAGGAAGGGTCTCTCCCATGAGATCATTGGGTCCACCCCGATCGTCTTCGTTACCCAATCCCAGTTGCCCAGCTGAATTATATCCCCAGCATTTGACGCTGTTGTCATCGAGAATGGCACATGTATGGTACTGGCCCGTGCTGAGATATTTCGCTGTTCGTCCCATGCCGAGGTTTACGGCAAGCAAGTTTTCTCCCATGCTGTCATCCGTTCCGCCACGACTGTCTTGATCACCCAGTCCCAATTGTCCAAATCCATTTGCGCCCCAGCATTTGACGCGATCGTTATCAAGAATGACGCATGTGTGAGCACCACCGGCATCGATGGTTTTCGCCGTACGATTTGTTCCGAGATTGACAGCAGAAAGCATTTCTCCCATTTTGCTTTCATCGTCCCCACGATTGTCGAAATCGCCTAATCCCAGTTGTCCACTGTCATTCAACCCCCAGCACTTGACGCTGCCTCCTTGGAGGATGGCGCACGTATGGGCATCTCCTGCAGCGATAGCTATGGCGGGTAGGGGCCCAATATTTGTTGCTGGGAGATTGTCACCCATTTCGTTTGCATCATCGCCACGATTGAAATCATCACCCAATCCGAGTTGCCCATCCGCATTGTATCCCCAACATTTAACAGCGCCCTCTGGCGTTAAGGCGCATGTATGGTTTCTACCCGCTTCGATTTGAATTGCTTCTGCGGCGGTGTCATCGCCTCGGTCGTCAGGTGCAGGGGATGTGCTGCTGGGGCCACATCCTACAAAGAGAACCATCACAACGGCACTGAGACGTACGATCGAAATGCGAGAGAGACTCACGTGTGATGTCCTTCGAAAGAGAAATGCAGCAATGGTCTGAATATAAGAGGTGATATGATTGGATTCTACTTTTTCGCGTTGTGATGATTCTGTCTGGTAAATGCCCTCGGTATGAGTGTTCTTCGTGTATTGTTTTTGTTCATGACGTTTGCATGCGCCCGTGCGCCGACGTCAGAACCCCATGACGCTGATGTGTTACCGACTATGCCGGTGCAAGAGCACCACGAAGAACCCACGCCTCTCGAACCTACGGCGCTTGAACCCACAGTGCCCATCGTACCCACAGAAACACCTTCGGAACCTGAACCGACACCACCCGTACTACCAGAAATACCTCCTGATGTACCGAACCCAGATTGTGATTGGTCGGCAGTAGAAAATTTTGATGTCCCCAATGCCGATTGGAAACTTTACGGCAATGCCACATGGGATGCGGGTGGATGGCTTGAATTGACCGGCAATATGCAAACACGCAAGGGTGCTGTTTTTAATGTCGCGCGTAATTTGGATCCAGGCGATATTGTTTTACGTTTTCGCGTGTCGATGGGCCAATGCGATGTGCCTGATACGAGTTGTACGCCACAGAGTGACGGTGCCGATGGCTTGGCATTGAGTGTGTTTCATGTGGCGGATGAATCGGAACTTTCCGCTTTGCTTACGGTTGCACAACCAGGCGGTGGTCTTGGCTATGGCGTGGGTGGTGAGTATGGCAATTATGCGGGTGATGCGCTGCATATCGAATTTGATACATGGTACAATATCATCAACGGTGTGGAATTGCATACCGATCCCACGCGTTCCAATCATATTGCGATTACGATGAATGGCGATCCTGGTCATCATGTGCTGTGGCGTGCCATGCCGGCTTTGGATGACAACCGATGGCATGATGTGGAATTGCAGATCAACGGTGCGCACGTTACGGTATTGTTTGATGGGCAAACGATCATTGATGATGTTGTGACGGGTTTGCGCTTTAAAGGCGGTTTTTTAGGTTTTACGGCGAGTACAGGTTTTTACACCAATCATCATCGGTTTGATGATTTACAATTCAAACGGCCATGTGAGTAATGCCACTTCCGCTTAATCCTAATCGTATAAAATCGTCATTCCCGCGCACTCCAGACAGCCCTTTGGGCCTACCAGGTAGTCGAGAAACTGGCGACGCAACGATGCCACTTATTTTTCTTATGTAGGGGCGCTTCGCGAAGCGCCCTTGTAGCCTTTGAATCAACGTTTTATCGGGCGGTTCACGTGTACGGACCGGCGACATAGGTAACAGATCGTACCGGTACATAGGTGACACTGATTGGCATAATGTAATTTATGCCTTGGGAAGAATCCAGTGTCATGGACGCGAAATT
>SYDY01000094.1 GCA_005801425.1 Bdellovibrionales bacterium
AGGATCAAACTCTCCAATTAAACTTGGTTTTTATTTATTTCCTGACCCGCACATCACGTCAAATAAAAATGTGGAAATTTTTATTTCTAGCTTGTTATTCAGTTGTCAAAGACCCATTCAGTCGCTGTCGCGACCGGTGTGCTGCCGCTTATAGGGAGACTGACGGACAAGGTCAATCAAAAAAGTGAGTCCCTAGCTTTTTTTATCTGAGATATCCGTAGGATTGGCCACATCGGATTCATTTGCACGCAGGCCATCACGAAAACTACGCATTCCTTTGCCAAGGCCACGTCCTAGTTCTGGCAAGCGCTTGGCGCCGAATAACAGAAGCACAATCACCAAAATAATCACTAACTCGGAGGTTCCAAGTCCAAACATCGCTGCCTCCTAATCGGGTTCGGATTTAGGGATATTCGCTATCACAAAAACAAAACACCGGCCAGGGGTGGCCAATGTAGGAATATGCGAGACTACATTGCGGTTAAAATTGCCAGGAGATCGGGCGGGAGAGGCGCCTCGCAGCACAGCAGAATATCCAATATAGGATGCTGGAACTGAAGGCGACGGGCATGCAGGGCATGCCTCGTAACAGATCCAATGATAGAGCGAAGCGGTTCTGTGGGGGAATAAGAACGACGCCCATAGGTTGTATCGCCAAGAAGGGGGTATCCCGCATCACTAACGTGCACCCGGATCTGATGGGTGCGCCCTGTAAGGAGATTAAATTCGAGGTGAGTAAGGCCACTGCCCCGCTTGAGCGTTTTATATTCGGTGATTGATGGCTTGCCGCGACCCGTTTTGGATGTAAAACGCTTTCGGTCAGTGGCATGGCGCTCAATGGGGGAGTCGAAACGCCCCACTGGCGGTGTGGGGCTTCCTATGACGATTCCATCATAAATTTTTATAATCTGTCTGTTCTTGAATGCCTCGACAAGACGGATGTGCGCAAGATCGTGTTTAGCGACCACAAGGGTACCGCTGGTATCGCGATCGAGGCGATGCACAATGCCAGGACGCTGCTTACCGCCAATACCAGAGAGATCAGTACAGTGGGCAAGCAAGCCGTGCACCAGCGTTCCGTGGGCATGCCCTGCGCCAGGATGGACGACAAGGCCAGCGGGCTTGTTCACCACAACCAAATGCTCGTCTTCAAATAAAATATCGAGAGACATGGACTCTGGCACAAGATCGAGCGGTTCGGGCGCAGGGATCGTGACAAAAATAGTGTCGTTGGGTTTAAGCTTACAAGAGGCTTTGGCGGGCAGACCATTCACCAAGATAAATCCGCCTGCAATGAGCTTTTGTAGATAGCTGCGGGTAAGGCCATACATAGGATCCTCATCGGAGACCGATGTGGCGACGGATACGAGAAATTGATCGAGACGCATACCCGCTTCAACGGAACCAACAATAAGCTGTACAACTTCGGGCTCGGACATCACCAGATCGCTGAAGGAATGCGCATGCGCGGGTAAATGACCACATCGACAATGGCTTGCCAATACAAATGCTGCTCAGGATCGACGCGAGGAATAATACGCGACGTATACAATGCACAGCCCGCTTCTAGCTCAACACGCGCCAGCTCAAACAGCGCGTCCTGGCGAATGCCCTCATCGAACAACTTGCCGTGATAAATCCCAAGCTCTGATGCAATACTTCGCGCAAAGCGTCGGGCGCGTTCAATATCTTGGGCTTTGGCCATACCATGAAGCTATCTTCAGTGATGAAGGGGGTCAAGGCGAGTATTATTTGAAGGTTAGGATTCTAAATTGCGAAGTACGGCAACAGCACCACGCAGACGACGGCGGCAACGCTCTTTGCCGAGCACTTCCATGCTTTCAAACAAAGGAGGCGTCGCTTTGCTGCCTGTGACCGCAACGCGGACTGGCATAAACAACTCTTTGGTTTTCCAGCCCAGCGATTCGCAATAAGCACGCAATTCCTGCTCTATATTGGTGCGATTAACCTCGGCCAACATATCGATGCGCTCGCACAATCCTTCAAGAACTTCACGGATCTCCTTGACTGTACGGCCTTTCGGCTGCATTGCGTGCAAAGCATCATCGTCATAGCGCACATCACCGTTAAAAAAGAATGCGGTGTGCTCCATGAAATCTTCAAGCTTATCGACACGCTCTTGGACCAGTTTAGCCACTTCGACGAGGCGCGCATCAGAAAACAAATGCCCGCGCAAATGTTCAACCATCTGCTCTGGCGTACATTCACGCAAATACAAACCATTGAGCCATGACAACTTGGCTATGTCGAAAACAGGGCCACCGAGCGATATGCGATCAAAAGAAAAATTGGCGACCATGTCATCAACCAAAAACTTTTCACGCCCATCGGGCATCGTCCAGCCCATCATTGCCAAGTAATTCAAGATCGCAGGCGGTAAAAATCCTGCGTCTTTGTAATAATTCAAGCTCACAGGGTTTTTGCGCTTGGAGATTTTGCTTTTGTCGGCATTGCGCAAAAGCGGCATGTGGATCCACACCGGCGGTTCCCAACCAAAGGCTTCATACAACAGGATATGCTTCGGCGTGGACGTGATCCACTCTTCCGCGCGCATGACATGCGTAATTTCCATGAGATGATCATCGACCACATTCGCGAGATGATACGTGGGCATGCCATCGCTTTTGAGCAATACCTGATCATCGATTTGTCCATTGTCGAACGACACTTCACCGCGCAAGCGATCAACAAATTTGGTCACTCCCTCGTTGGGGACTTTCAAACGGAGCACAAACGGCGTTTCCGCTTGGATATGCTGGGCAATTTCTTCGTCGGTCAAATGACGACAATGCCCATCATAGCCCGACGCCACATTGCGCTGACGCTGCTGCTTGCGCAATTGATCCAGCCGATCAGAAGTACAAAAGCAACGATAAGCACGACCGTTGCTCAGCAAGATCTCCGCATGCTCACGGTAAATAGGACCACGTTCACTTTGGCGATACGGCCCATGAGGTCCGCCCACATCTGGACCTTCATCCCATTGGATCCCCAACCACTTCAGCGCACTCATGATCATGCCCTCCCATTCGGGGCGTGATCGGGTTTGATCCGTGTCTTCAATACGAAGCACGAATTGGCCCCCATGTTGGCGGGCATAGATCATATTGAAAAGTGCGATGTAGGCGGTTCCCACGTGAGGATCACCTGTGGGTGATGGACCAATGCGTACGCGGACCATGGGCGGTTTCTCCTAGTGTGTTACTTCAAACAGGCCTGCCGCACCCATACCACCACCGATGCACATGGAGACAATGCCAAATCGGCCTCCAGTGCGCTTGAGAGCATGAAGAATCGTTGCAGTAAGCTTGGCTCCTGTGCAGCCCAAGGGATGCCCCAAAGCAATCGCACCGCCTGTGGCGTTAAGCTTGAGATGCGAAATACCCAGTTCACGACCGCAATACACGGCTTGGGCTGCAAAAGCCTCGTTGATCTCAAAGAGATCGATGTCGCCGATTGTAAGTCCTGTTTGTGCCAAAAGCTTTCGTATGGCTGGAACAGGGCCAATACCCATAACATCTGGTGCAAGCCCCGCCACCGCAAAACCACGCATTCTGCCCAATGGCTTCACACCTAGTTTTTCTGCGCGGGCTTCAGACAACAAAACCGACGCTGCTCCCCCATCGGACAAAGGCGATGAATTGCCTGCTGTCACGGTGCCACCGTTGGTAAAAGCTGGACGCAGTTGTGAAAGACCTTCAAGGCTGGTGCCTGCGCGGGGGCATTCATCAATCTCAAACAATGCTGTGCCAAATTTTTTGCCATCGAAGGTGGTCGCCATCAACGGAATGATTTCGTCTTTGAACAAACCCGCTTTGATCGCCGCTTGCGCACGGTCATGGCTTAATACGGCAAAGGCATCTTGATCGGCACGGCTAACATTGTAGCGTGCCGCAACGCGCTCGGCCGTATGGCCCATACCGATGTACACTTCAGGACGCTCATCCATCATCACCGGATGCATACTCGGATTAAATCCACCCATGGGAACCATGGACATGGACTCAACGCCGCCAGCAATCACAACATCGGCCAAACCGCATTGAATGGTTTGCGCAGCATGGGCAATGGCTTGCAGACCACTGGAACAAAAACGATTGATGGTTTCAGCAGGCACTGAATCAGGCCACTGTGCACGAAAAACAATATTGCGTGCCACGTTGAAGCCTTGTGACGCTTCAGGCATCGCACAACCCAGCACCACATCGTCGACGTCTTCGGCCTTAAGACCCGGAACCGCTGCCAATGCACCCTGCAAAGCCGCCGCACCAAGATCTTCGGGACGGGTAAAACGCAACGAACCTTTAACACCGCGGCCCACTGCTGTTCGTTTGCTACTCGCGATAATGACGTTCATGGGAAATGACATGATCGTTTCCTTTCCGTTTCTTAGTTTCGAAGTGGTTTGCCAGTCATCAACAATGACTGCATTCTGCTTTGGGTTTTTTCTGTGCCGCACAAAGAGAGAAACGCTTCTTTTTCGAGATCAAGATAGTGTTGCTCTGTGAGCTCCGTTCCGGCGGGCACATCGCCACCGCACAGAATATTCACCACATGATTACCGATCAGCGCATCATGCTCTGAGGCGTATTTACCTTCTTGCATACTCCAAATGCGTGTTTGGATGGTACGTGCAACATCGCGTCCTGCCGCTTTGATGGTACGCGGCAATGCTGGGCGATATCCTGCATGGGCCATGGAAAGCGCCATTTCACGGGCACCGTACAACAAATCATCACGCTGCAACGTGATGCCATCGCGTGGCATCAAATAACGCAAACGCTTGCCTTCTTCAGCACTGGTCGCAACTTTGGCGGTCGCAATTTGCAACGATGCTGTGCCGATAAATGGCAACAGTTCGGCGCCTTCGACATCTTGTACGCTCTCGGTGAATCGCTCAACCAAGCGCAAACATCCACCCCCTGCAGGTACCAAACCTGCGCCCACTTCGACCAAACCAATATACGTTTCAGCATGGGCGTAAGCGGCATCGCAACCCATAGTAATTTCGCATGCACCACCGAACGTGTATTGAAATGGTGCTGCAACCACAGGAATACTGCTGTAACGAAAACGTTGCACCGTGGCTTGAAACATATCAACAATGTGGGCGATCTGGTCCCAGGCTTGTTGTTGCGCCCCCATGTAAATGAGCATGAGATTTGCGCCAGCACCGAAGTGTTCACCATCATTACCGATGACCAACGCTTCAAAATTTTTCTCAGCCTCGTCGATGCCTTTGTTCATCATCTCAAGTACATCGCCATCGATGGTATTCATCTTGGTATGCACTTGAATGCACAAACATCCTTCGCCAATATCAACCAGCGATGCACCCATGTTGGATGCCACAACACGCGATTTCTCTGATTTGATTGCATCAAGTGAGAGATGCTTGCGATGGGTGATCACCGGTTTTGTCTGCTTGTTGGCGACATCATAATATGAACGTTCACCGACAGAACCTGCGTAAAATGATGTTTGACCACGGGCAAGCATATCCTTCACCCAGGCAGGCACAGCAATACCTTCTTTTTCCATGCGTGCCACGGACTCTTTAACACCCAAGGCATCCCATACTTCAAAAGGTCCGAGATCCCAATTGAAGCCCCATTTCATGGCGTTGTCGACATTGAGAATATCGTCGGCAATTTCACCCACAAGTGCTGCGGCATAGCAAAGGACATGGGCTGTGGATTTCCAGGCAAAGCGTCCGGCAGCATCATCGAATGCAACCAATGCTTTTAAACGTGCGCCGACGTCTTCGATGTTTTTGATAGCACCAAGACTATCGAATTTGATTTTCTCTTCGGGACGGTAATCACCCGTTTCGGCATTAAGAACAAGGATCTCTTTACCCACTTTTTTGTAAAACCCTGCACCAGATTTGGCACCAAAGCGCTTGGTTTCAACAAGCATGGCGAGGGCTTTGGGGATCTTAAACAAGTTGCGTTCTGGATCCTTGGGAAGATTGTCGTAGCAATTTTGCGCGACGTGAACCAATGTATCGATACCTACGACGTCTGCCAGACGAAACACGCCACTCTTGGGACGGCCCATAGGTTTGGCCGCAATTTTGTCAACCGATTCAAACGACAGGCCTTCTTCTTCCATGGCCTTGATTGCGCGAACCATGCCGTACACACCGATACGGTTGGCCACAAAGTTGGGTGTATCTTTGCCGTAAACAATGCCTTTGCCTAGCTTTTCGCCAAGTTCGACGATCTTGTTCATGACCTCGGTTGACGTGTTAGGCCCGGCCACAAGCTCGAGCAACTTCATGTAACGCACGGGATTAAAAAAGTGCATCACGAGAAAGCGCGAACGAAGCGCAGCAGGCAATACCTGATTCATTGCTGCGATGGAGAGACCGCTCGTATTGGATGCAAGCACTGCATCTGATTTCAGATGAGGCGCCACCCGTTCAAATAAACTTTTCTTGATATCAAGGCGTTCGACCACGGCTTCGATGACGAGATCACAGGTTTTGAGGCGATCGAGATGATCGTCGAAGTTACCAGGTGTGATCATGCGCGCTGCTGCTGGATCAAAAAACGCTGCGGGTTTGATTTTCAGGGCATTTTGAATACCTTGGCGGGCGATCGCATTGCGATCTGCACCTTCTTTGGGAACCATATCCAAAAGATGAACTTTGAATCCCGCACCCGCAAAATGGGCGGCGATAGCACTCCCCATCACACCGGCACCAAGCACAGCAACTTCTCGACACCAAATAGCCATGGATTGCTCCTTTTTAACGGACCCAAGGTGTGTAACTCTCGCATGATGACAGCGCAAGACACGAGCGATTTAGAACACGAACAAGGGCGGACACAGGGGTCCGCCCCTACAAAAGATAGGCAAGGATATGTTCGTTTGTTCGTCTATGGGAGTTTAAAACGAGGTTTTGAAAACGAAAGCGTTCTTGAAGGTGCCAAATTTGTGCAAGAAGCACGCACTGTGCCTGGATACGTACTGTTTGATATGGGTTCCTATCCTGCGTTGGTCGCCCATGGGGACGGCGTGGTGCATGGCGAGATCTTTGATGTTCCTGAGACCATGCTAAGCATGCTCGATAGCTTTGAATCAGATCCTTATCAACGCGACATCATCCAGCTCCATGCAACCCAAGATGCACATACTTATCTGGTTAAACACGCGCATGTGAAACACTTCCCTATTCTCGCGGATGGCAGATGGCACGATCGAGCAAAAGAAGCACCGTAGAGGCGATCCAAGTTCCCAAAGCACTGTACCCAATCACCGCGATCACTTCTTCATAACTCGCAGCACCAAAGAATACGCGGTCGCTCGGACCAAAGGTGATGTAAGCGGCAAGCAAGCTCATCAGGGGTGCGACCAAAAATGAAACAAAGCGACGCATCTTGCTACCCTTTCATGAAAATAGGAAAACGTGAAAACCATGCGTCGGAAACACCGCCCGCATGCAAAATGTCCCGTACAAAATGGGAACAGTTGTGTGTCAATCGGTGATAATCCCAACTTGGATTGGCAATGCGATACTCCAAGCGTTGCTGCGCACCTAATGGATTAGGGATCGCGAGCACATGGCGCGTGAGCTCTTGCTTGCCTGAATTACTCAAGTAAACCCGATAGCCGAGAGATGACAGCGTAAGCACCGAGGTCCCTCCTGGACCTGCCACATGAAAATAATCATCGCCACCACACAAGAGAACATGTCCAAAGATATTGGGCATATCGCCCTCCACGACAACCACATCCGCAGTCCCTTGAGAAAAGCACTCTGGATAGCAGCGAATGGCCGTATTCCCGAAACCATAACAAGATTGAGAAATGTTCCACATGAGATCCTCCTTTTGAGATCACATGCAAAATCCATACCTCTTGCTTATAGGCACATGACTCCCATATCCTCCCCAGGGTGCAGTCTTGGATATGTCGGCGACCTTTCAGGCGTTGAACATACATCACCCAAGAAAGCGTAAAAGATTGTGTTTAACCGCTTTAAGCCCTGATGGGCACGGAGACGGAGGACGCCATGAAACAAACAGTTCTCACCATTCAAGCCCGCAAGGGATCTTCTTCTAAAATCGTCATGGTCACGGCATACGACGCCACATTTGCTGGATTGCTTGAAAACGCGGGTGCCGACGTGCTTCTCGTGGGGGATTCGGTCGGCATGGTGGTTCAAGGCCACGAGAACACCATCCCTGTCACTTTAGACGACATGGTCTATCATACCCGAGCTGTTGCACGGGGAAGCCATCACGCACTGGTGGTCGCTGATCTTCCATTCATGACCTACAAAGAGAGTAGCGTTCAGGCCATGCAAAGCGCCACGCGTTTGATGCAAGACGGACGCGCCCATGCAGTCAAACTCGAAGGCGGACAAGAAATCGCCGACAGTGTGCATGCGATAGTCGCCGCCGGCATTCCCGTGATGGGTCACATCGGCCTCACGCCCCAAAGCGTGCATGCGTTGGGTGGCTTTAAAGTACAAGGTCGCAAGCAAGAAGCAGCGGCGCTATTACGAGAAGATGCCATCGCTCTTGAAGAAGCCGGATGTTTTGCCCTGGTTCTCGAAGGGATCCCTGCATCGCTCGCTGCGCAAATTACACGATCGATCAATATTCCAACCATTGGTATAGGCGCAGGCCCCCACTGCGATGGGCAAGTCCTCGTGTGTTACGATCTCTTGGGTTTAAATCCACATTTCAAACCTAAGTTTTTAAAACAATATGCACAGCTGCATGAGAACGTCTCCGATGCTGTAAAAAATTACTGCGAAGAAGTACGTGCTGGAATTTTCCCTGCGTCTGAACACAGTTTCGACGAACCATGGGCCGCGATTAACGACGACGATCTTCCCGAGGGGATCCGTTATGCGGGAAGCCATTGAAATTTTTTATGATGTTGGAAGCATACGCGCATGGTCTGATCGCCATATCGTAAACAAGCAACGTATCGCGCTTGTGCCCACCATGGGCGCATTGCATGAAGGCCATTTGTCGCTTGTCCGCGAAGCAAAAAAACATGGTGAGCGCGTGCTTGCGAGCATCTTCGTCAATCCGACACAATTTGGACCAAGCGAAGATCTGGCACGGTATCCACGGGATCTGAATGGCGATGTGGCCAAGCTACATTCGGCCGGATGCGATGCTGTGTTTGCACCATCGCCTGATATCATTTATCCACCCGGATTTAAGACACGGATCGTCGTAGACGAGTTATCCCAACATCTTTGCGGTGCATCCAGGCCTACGCATTTTTCTGGTGTATGTACTGTTGTGAGCATTTTGTTTCGTATCACCCGTTGTCATGCTGCTGTCTTTGGAGAAAAAGACTTTCAGCAACTTGCGATCATCAGACGTTTGACACGCGATCTTCATCTTGATGTGGAGATCATAGGATGTCCCATCGTGCGTGAAAACGATGGTCTCGCCATGAGTTCACGCAATATGAATTTAGCACCCGAAGCACGTCGGCAAGCATCCGTTTTGTATCAAGCCCTGTGTGCAGCACGAGACTCAGGATATCGCGAAAGGCGTAACTTGATTGAGATCGCCACAGCGATCATCACGCAGGCTTCAGAGGCACACATTGATTATATTGAAGTGGTTGATGCAGAAACACTAGAGCCTATCAATTGCGTGAATAAACCCGCACGTATGGCTCTGGCCGTGAATTTTTTAGGGGCACGGTTGATTGATAATATCGAGCTATAAAGGATCTGGCATCCCCGGGGGTGCAAAAATCCACGCAATGAATTCATCGAATTCTTCGTCGGTTTCTGGAAATTTTCCAGGTTTTACACGACGTGGCCATTCATTAATGCGTTTAAATAATTCACGAAATGTGGCCCGTGGATCGTTGAGAAGCTGCAATCCCGTGCCTCCCGTCACCACATGCATCAGCAACAGCTTTGCCCGCATTTCTGCCTGCTGCAAACGCTGCAATAAAACGGTGATCCTGCGAATACGCTCAGCCATAGGGCCACGCATTTGATCCAGTTGAAACTCGCTGATGCGCGCAAGATCAATATCAGAACCCATGTTTTTCATGAGAGTATCAAGACCCCCTTCATGCAATTCGCCTAGAATTTCGGTGATGGAATTAAGCGCAGATAACGCCTCAACTTCGGCCTTGGCCCCCACACCCTTGGCAAGAGAAACACCGTCGGCTTTAGAGGAACCCTCACGCCTTGGATCGCGTGCCTGCCTTGTGTCCTCTTTTTTAGAAAGATTTTGCTGACTGCCACGATTTTTTTCCGAGGCATCAACACGCTTTTGCATGCCATCGATAGCGCGCGCACGGTTCGCTGCATCACTCGCTGATTTTGCAGCCTCTTTTGCAAGGGCCTCCTTGGAACGGAGAACAGCGTTATGGGCATCATCGGCGAAATGATCCTCCGCGCCAAAATCTGCCGGAGGTGCTTGGGGTTCTATGGGTTTAATCGACATAGGCCTTAAGTATACACCGAAATGACTGTGTCAATGACACAGTCATGTGTCTCAAAATGGGACATCGTCATCGGTGATGCCACCAGAAAAACCACCACCCGCTGGGGGTTCGTGGTCATGACCACCGCTTTGTGCATCCGAACCACCTTGCGCACCGTGGCCACCTTCACCGCGCCCGCCCCCTAAAAATGTCACTTGGCTGGCGATAATTTCGGTTGTGAAGCGTTTATTGCCGTCTTTATCTTTCCAATCTCGGGTTTGGATGCGCCCTTCCAAATAGACTTGGCGTCCTTTGCGCAAATATTCGCCGCATAGTTCAGCGGTTTTCCCCCAGACAACTATGCGATGCCATTCGGTTTGCTCTTTGCGACTGCCATCTTTATCGGTCCACGATTCGCTCGTGGCCACGTTAAAATTAGCGACAGCTTTGCCGCTTGGCGTAAAACGCAACTCTACATCACCGCCCAAATTACCAACAATAATCGCTTTGTTAACGCCTGCCATCATAATCTCCTTGGATCAAAGTTATTAACACACTTGCCTGACAATCCCAGGGGCTATGCAATGACCGCGCCAACCTACATGAACCCTCAAAAGATCACCCCTATTCCCCAATGAACGCACCTGGATTTCGTTGTACAATGCATTCATATGGGTTAGAGGGCGGTTATTTATCCTACCCCCGCCATCCCAGAGCAAGGTTTGTTGAAGGATGTTTACTGTAACCGTTACAGAAAAAGGTGCCGAGCCGACCATTCTTTCATTTGATCAGAATGAGGTCACCATCGGCCGCGTGCCTGGAAATGATATTATCCTGCCAAAAACCAATATTTCGAAGCAACACGCAATCATTGAATACAAAACGGACGAAACGTTTGTGGTTACCGATGCTAAGAGCACCAACGGAACCTATGTTAATGCGCGCAAAATCGATGCACCCGTGCGACTCATCGCAGGCGATAGGATCTCAGTCGGGGATTTTCTCATTGAAGTATCCATAGAAACAGCGCATCGCTCACAGCCTCATCCCCCGCCGCCGCCTCATGAAGCCCGTGAATTTGCACTCCCAGAGCCATTCCTGCACTTCACAGAAGAAACACCGCCTTTAGCAACTCCCAATATGGTATTCGCAGCATCGGACTACACCGATTCGATGCTCTTGCGTATTATTGAAAGTCCCAAGGCGCTCTCCAAAAAAAGTCATAATACTCAAAGTGTGGGCCATTTGGTCGAAAAATCAGCCCATCAGGTGCGGAGCCATTTAGGCAAAAAACACGGACTTCCTCCAAACATACCCGTTCCTAGCGATGACCCTGCCGTCGAGGAAGCACTCGAACAAGCCGTTCGCGAATTGGTAGCAGATCTGGAAATCAACGGGAAACTTCCTGGAGACCAAGACACCGACAATTTGGTGCATTCGATCCTGATCGAAGCGCTCTTGCGCTCGCCGTTTGAAGAATTACTGCACGACGAATCGGTACTAGAGATTGTCGTCACCGGGCCCTCCCATATTTTTGCAAGGCGCAATGCCGCACTCGAACCCTTTGACGGTGCATTTGCCGATGGCCCTGCCATCATTCGAGGCCTCAAAGGTCTTCTGGGTGAACACGCCAAACGTCTTAGCGCCGACAAAACCGTTTTAGATATCCGACTTGCACGTGGTCTTCATATTCAAGCCCTGCTCCCTCCCTTATGTGAACATCCAACCATTCGTATCAGTCGAACACGCGCAGATGCCGTTGAACTCGACGATCTGGTGATGGAAGAGTGTCTGGATGCCAACATGGCACAATTTCTAGACGTGTGTGTTCAAGGTCGAAAAAACATCTTATTTTCTGGGGCTCCAGGAACACGCCGCGTGCAAATCATGTCAGGTGTGGCAGGCATCATTAGTTTCGACGAACGTGTTGTAAGTATTGAAACCCGCGATACCCTCGGGATCCAGCTTCCTCTGCTAACCCGTGTGCGGCCCTCAGTCACTGAGCGACGCGCAGCACTGATCCACGCCGTTGCCTTCAATCCTGAGCGCATACTCATTGACCAGCTTGATCGCACACTGGCTTTTGAGTTTCTTGCAACATTACAATCATGCTGTTGGGGTTCTATGGCGGCCATTGAAGCCAATACGCCGCGTCAAGCACTTGCGCGTCTGGCCAATTTGGCTATGGCCGGAGAGCATCATCTTAAACCAGAAGCCGCAGATCAATTGGTGAGCGAAGCCATCGATATCGTGGTCCATTTGATGCAGTTTGCCGATGGTTCGGAGCGCATCGTACGTATCAGCGAGGTGATGCCCATCATCGAAGGTGAAATCGGCCTACGCGACTTGTTTGTATTTAAGCCCAATGGACATGCCGACGGTGGACGCGTTACAGGAACATTTGGCCCCACAGGTGCACAGCCTACGTTTTTGAAGGCACTGCAATCTTTGGGGATCGATATCAATTCACAGATCTTTGAGACAAATTGATAAGGTTTACCCGACATGGCGCAGATCGTAGTACACAGTCCTCGCGATTCAGAAGCACGTGTTTTCCCCTTGGTGGATCTTCAGGTCATCATCGGTCGTGATCAGGACGTTGAACTTCCCCTCGATGACACCTCCATTTCAAGGCGCCACGCACGGATATTTTTTGAAAATTCTGGGCACTATGTGGAAGATTTAGGAAGCGTCAATGGTATATCACTCAATGGACAACCCGTTGCTTCACGCAAACGACTTCGCCCTGGTATGGAAATAACTGTCGGCGATTGCCTTCTTGAGTATACATTTACTGCCGAAGAATCTGCACGATTCGCATTGCTTGGGGTATCTCCTGAAGTTGAAGGGGAATTGTATCTTCTTCCGAAGGAAGGTGAATCCAGCATTGGCCGAGACAAAGAAGCAAGCATTGTGATCGATCATGCGTCTCTCTCACGCAAACATGCAAGCATTGTCGTCGATGGCCCTACGGTTGTGATCGAAGATCAAGGAAGCGGCAATGGAACACGCATTGGACGTGACAAAATAAAACGACGCGCCGCACAGCTGGGCGATCACATCTTTTTTGGCAACATTGAAATGATACTTACCCATGGGAGCCTTGATCACCCCAAACATCCCCATGCCATTGCCACACCGCGCTGGATATTCATGGTGATCGGCACCGTGATTGCATTGGGCATCATTGCAGCCGCTGCAAAACGTGTCGCATGGCAGGCACAAGAAGCCACCGGATCCCTGCAAGATGCTTTTGACCGCACCGTACGTGCATCCATTGATTCTGCCAAAAAATATACCCAGGAAGGCAAATGGGAAGAAGCAAGTACAGCCTATACACAAGCTTTGGATCGCGACCCTATCAATCCTGATGCACTCAAAGGGCTTCTACAAGCGGAACAAGACACTGCCGATGCACGCTTGATTTCCGATGCAAAAGCCGCCGCACAAAATCCGACAAAACTTCCTGAAGCAATCACCATCCTAACCCGAATCACTGCCGGAAGTAATTTGTATTCACAAGCACAAACACTTCTTGCGGACCTAACAACTCTAGCAGAAAAAAACTGGATCCAGGATGCCAATCAAGCCTGTCGTCAAGGACAATGGTCTGCATGCCAACGCTGGGCAGCCGCTATGTTGCGTATTGTTCCGAATCACACCGCAGCACGCGCTTTGATCTTCGAAGCCCAAGTAGGCCTGGATCATGAAGGCCAATCTTTTGCACCATGGGGCATGGAAGACACAACATGGCGACGGATTGAAACAGATCTGCGTCGACGTCATCCTAATTTCGGGGCACTGCGTGCAGCCATGCGGATGACAAGCGGAGATACAGAAGGTGCACTGCAATTGATTTCGCATGCTGGGTCCCAAGGGACCGACCGGATCAGAAATACCATTCAACGCATCAATCAATCGATGGAAATTGGCGCCAAAGCCACCGAAGATGCGCAACGAGAACAAGCGATGAATACATTCGAAGGTGCCGTTGCACTATTTGACAGCATGATCCCACCTGTTGTTCCCTCACCAACCCGGCTGGCTATGGCACATCAGGCAGCCAATGCTGCAGCGCTGCTTGCCGATCACGCGTACCAACGCGGTGATTATCTCAATGCAAAAAAAGCAATCAATCGCGGACTTCTACTGGCACCTGGCCATGTGGAACTCTTGCGCGAAAAATCGGTGCTAGAAGAACGTGCCAAAGTATTGCTTGATGGCACCGCAGATCAACCGTCAAACGACAATCGTCGCTGCGGTACACTTCGTGACATTTTGGGAATGATCGACAGCAACACCGAAATATACAAACAAGCGGAACAGATGACAAAATCATGTAAACATTAGAGAGGTTCGCGAGCCGCCCCTACAAAAGAACATTCGTGAGATGCTTCAGCGGTTCCATCATGCTTTGTGCAAGGCCATCATAAACCGCATACAATCGTGGCATGCACCGTGAACGACCTTTCTCAATGTTTGTTTGTATATGGTCTAACACTTGACCAAGTGCACCGCTTTGTCGAAAGGCTTCGATTGCCCATACGATTTCAGATTCAGGTGTTGCATCGCGGGGTGCTTTTAGTAAGGCTCGCAGGCGCGCTGTCTCTTGAGGAGCACGCACGACATGTGTCACCACCAAACCGCTGATCTTGCCTTCTTTTAAATCCGACCCCGGTGATTCGCGACCTTTGTTTCCATACAAATCAAGCACATCATCCTGCATTTGAAACGCAAGTCCCAACAAATCAAAGCCTTTGGCTTCTGGATGCGCATTACCCGCGAGCGTCAAAGCACCTTGCACAGGAAGCTCGAACAAACCGCTTGTTTTGCCTCGCACAGCATGTTCATAGCGCTCTTGTGAAAAATCCATCGCTTCGCGTATTGCTGCTTCATCAGCCTGGCCCCGGATCACATCAGCAATACGCGAAGCAAGCAATCTTCCCAAACGCCAACGAACTGCTTCATCAACCGGGATCGTATCAATGAGAGAAAAAGGCGCCATCAATAGAAGATCGCCCACATTGATCGCCTGTACCATACCATGACGTGCCCAGGTGGTGGATACACCACGCCTAAGCGTATCACCGTCCTGAAGATCGTCATGGATTAATGTTGCATTGTGCGCCATCTCGCATGCAGCAGCCCAACCGATCGAAACTTCTTCGGTGACACCCAATGCCGCGCATGAAGCAAGAGCAAGGCGTGCACGCAAACGCTTTCCGCCCGTTTGTAAATGCTCGATGGCCATGGATGCAGCACAGCCCGTGCCACATGCCGCTATCATCATCGATTCAAGTGCAATTAGATCCATGAACGCAGATATGTCTAACGACGTATATCAAGCAAGCACAGAACAGGACATGCGGGCGGGACGCCCGCGCTCCCAGAGATCGCAAAGCATTAGGAATTTTGGTCAGAGCTCTCGTGCATGTTAATCCACTGGTGGGGGAACATCACATGCCGCTCCATCCAAAGTCACCCGCGTGGGATCGGGTTAATGCACATTTTCACAAGCTTCAAGCAACATCGCTTGGTCAGCTGTTCAGTCAAGATCCCGATCGTTTTGAACGCATGAGCATGGAGGCTGCTGGTGTCTTTGTGGATTTCTCGAAAACCCATGCAAATACGGAAACTTGGGCGTGCCTTGATGCACTGGCCGAAGGGATCCCACATGGCTTCACACAACTTATGGACGGCGAAAAGCTCAATCACACAGAAGACCGCGCCGCATGGCACACAGCACTTCGAACGCCCACACCACCACGCGAAGTACAAATTGTATTAGATCGTATGGGACATTGGGACAGACAACTTCGAACAGGCATTCTCAATGGGCACACCGGACAACCTTTTCGTCGGGTTGTTAATCTTGGGATCGGCGGGTCAGATTTAGGGCCTGCACTGGTTTGCGAGGCGCTTCATACCTTTCGTAAACACGATGTAGATGTTCGTTTTGTGAGCAATATCGATCCCACCTCTCTTGAACATGCTCTTGATGGAGCAGATGCAAGCACCACACTTTTTATTGTCACATCGAAAACATTCACAACCCTTGAAACCCTTGCCAATGCGACCGCAGCACGGCGCTGGGTTTTAAGCGCCTTAAATGAGCCATCCGCCATTGCCAAACATTTTTGTGCGGTAACATCCGCACCCGACAAAGCCCATGAATTTGGGATCGATCCCGCCAATATATTTGAATTTTGGGATTGGGTTGGGGGCCGTTACAGCTTGTGGTCGGCTGCGGGTCTTGTGATTGTTGCAGCACTGGGTATGGATCGTTTCGCTGAACTTCTGGCGGGTGCCCACAGCATGGATGAGCACAGCGAAACAGCACCCATTGCATCCAATCTTCCCATTCGTTTTGCGTTAAATGATATATGGTATCGTAACTTTTGGGGCAACAACACCCTATGCCTTGTGCCCTACTGCGAGGCCTTGCGCGCTTTACCTTCATTTTTTCAGCAGCTGAATATGGAGAGCAATGGAAAATGCGCACGCCGCAATGGTGAACCGACACATTATCCAACATCACCCATCATCTGGGGTGGCGTTGGAACAACCGCACAACATGCATTTTTTCAAGCATTGCACCAGGGCACACAACCACCTCTCGTAGAATTTATTTTACCTCTAACATCCACACGCAGCCATGATGGCAGACATGCCCATTTGGTGGCCAACTGTATTGCCCAGAGCGAAGCATTGCTACTTGGAAGCATTCCTGATGAATCAACACCATGGTCCAAACATCGAACAATGCCAGGAAATCGTCCGAGCATTACCATTACGTTGGATACACTTACCCCACGTACACTGGGCGCATTGCTTGCCATGTATGAGCATCGTGTATTTGCCCAGGCCATGCTTTGGGACATCAATCCGTTCGATCAATGGGGTGTCGAACTTGGAAAAAATATGGCGCGCATCGTGACCCCTGAACTTGAAGGTCTCGTCACCCATGCCCATGATGTCTCGACGAGTGGTTTGATTGCACGCTATAGGCGGCTTCAAAACAAAGTCCATCAAGGAGCTGCCTGAGTGCTGCAATATACAACCCAAGCATGCGTGATCCGTGTGTCAGGCAAAGATGGCATTGATCTTCTTCATCGCCTGTCCACGGCAGATCTTCGTCCATTGAAAACCCATCCCGGAAATTTACCGACTGTGTTTACCAATGCACAAGGACGGATCATTGATTGGTGCCATGTGATCCGAACGGATGATGATCTCTTTTTAATCGGCTCACCTAACCGTGCAAGCACCATCATTGCATGGCTTGAACAGTTCACAATCATGGAAGATGTGACTTACACACATCTTATCGATTGGCATGTGGTACAAACTTTTGATGAAATTTCAATATGCGAAGGTATTGTGATCCCAGGATTGGATGCATGGGGAAACAACTCACTCACGATAGGACCTCATCAAAGCACGTCGATATCCAAAGGATCCTACGAAATTCGCCGCGTGATTGCAGGCATTCCTTCCTCGGAACATGAATTTCCAACACAGGTTAATCCTCTTGAACTTCGCCTTAAACCATACATCGCATGGGACAAAGGCTGTTACATTGGGCAAGAAGTGATCTCGCGCATTGATTCATACAATAAATTATCATGGGTGTTGATGGGGTTTTCTTGTGCGTCACCTGCACAACAAAGCGTCGATGCCAAATTACGCCTCGATGGAAAACCATTGGGGCGCGTGACATCGTGGGTGAATACCGAACAAGGTTCTGCGGGACTGGCTATTGTTAAAGCCAGTGAAGCGTATCCACAAACGATTGAAGTTTTTTCGAACGATGTCACATATGCAGCACAGCTTGAGGATAGACCATTTTGGAAGAATACCTAGGGCGGTTCGCGTGTACGTTCGCCAACATAGGTAACACTTTTTGTTCCCTACATTGGTGACAAAATTAGTTAACAATTTCGCAACGTCTCGCGTCAATAGCACCAATTCTTAAGGCCCTAAAGTATATACTCCACAATCCGTCCTTCTCTTCCTCGATGAGCCCTATGTGTTCTCCTATGAGAGTCTCG
>SYDY01000095.1 GCA_005801425.1 Bdellovibrionales bacterium
AAGAATATTGGATACGTACTGGAAAGAATATTTTCAGCACTGCTGGTGTTGCCGATTGGGCTGACATCGTGTTTCTAAAAACACGTTAATGTATACTTTTGTGCTACATTTGTCCGGTTTTCTTTGACAGGTCGTGTCGCGCTGCGTAAGATCCTTATTACCGTATCCGTGCTAATCATATGTGGGGGACCATGGATTGGGCACTATTTGATCAAGAGGGTGCTATTCGGCAGCGTTTTTTAGAACTGGATGACCAAGCGGAGGAGGTCCGTGATGTTATCGGCGAACTGGATAAGGATGGTTTTTTAGATCTCTACGATACGTCGTGGATCTACCATGAAAATGCATTGGAAGGGGTTGTTGTCACAAGCCCTGAAATTCGCAGTGCCATCGACAATCGTGTGGTGAGCGACGTGAGTTTGTTGCCAACCTATCGTGATATCAAAGCACAGAAGCAATGCATCGATATGATACGAGATAAAGCGCAATCCAAGCGTTTTACCATGAGTGTTGAATTTTTAGAGCAGTTGCATTTGCTTCTTGCGCCCACCGAAGATTCGGTTACACGGTGGCGCAAAGATGTGCCCATCCATCGCACGTACTTTCATGAGATCTTGCAGCCTGGGCTTATCCGGGAAGGTCTTGATGAAGTGATTGCAAGTATGAAGGGGCGGCATCGGGATATGCATCCCATTGAGCTTGCAGCCAACATTCATCATCGTTTTATGAAAGTCTTTCCGTTCACCACGCACAGCGGTTTTCTGGGGCGTTTGGTGCTCAACTTTATTTTGATACGGCACGATTATTTGCCTGCGGTGATTCATGCTTCAGACAGACAACGTTATTATCAGGCGCTACGCGATAGCGATGCTGAGTTTCGGACGTTTCTGTGTGAAACTATGGAAAACGCGTTTGATAATACCATCAAGCATTTTCATGGCCGACATGTGCCAACCAAGACGACAGGCGTTTCTCAGCCTGCAGCGGGTTAATAATTTTATGTATTTTTATACATAGCGTTCGAAACCGACTTGTTGTTCTTGGGACAGGTGTGTAAATTGCCGGTCTTTGGGAGACCGCATGAACACCGTCTTGGGCGAGGCATCAACTGCGATAGCAAAGGCAACTCGTGGCGGCGTTACAGTATCGATATATGCTGAGGCTGATCTGCCGACACGTTTCGGTGTTTTCAAAATAATCGTTTTTCGTAGCGATCTTGATGATCTCGAACATGTGGCGCTCGTGCACGGTGATGTTTCAGGTAAGCACGATGTTCCAACCCGTGTGCATTCTGAATGTTTGACGGGCGATGTGTTTGGTTCTCTGCGATGCGATTGTCGTGCACAGTTAGAATACACCTTAGAAAGTATGCCTCAATCTGAATGCGGCATTGTATTATACATGCGTCAAGAAGGCCGAGGCATCGGTTTGGGAAACAAAATCCGTGCGTACGCATTGCAACAAGGCATGGGCATGGACACCGTCGAAGCAAATCTGCATTTGGGTTTTGACGATGATTTGCGTGATTATCGGATCGCAGCGTTGATGCTCAATGTACTTGGTGTTGGATCTGTACGTTTGCTTACGAACAATCCTAAAAAGGTGGAAGGCTTGGAAGGATGTGGGATCCGCGTTTCTGCGCGTGAGCCCTTGATCGTTGGTATGAGCGAACACAATGCAAGCTATCTCGCCACCAAGGCCCAAAAAAGCGGTCATTTATTACCCACGCCATGATCAGTTTTGATGCCAATGCTTCGGCACCTGTTTTGCAAGAAGCACTTGATGCGTACATCGCTGCGCTTGATTGCGCCGATCCCGCGCGTGCGCTGCGCGAGGCCCAAGACATTGTGGGATCTGTTTTCGGCGTTCCTGCGGATCACGTTGCATTCACAAGCGGTGGTACGGAATCGGATGCGATTGTTGTGGCGTTTGCTTTGTCACAAAATGCATCACCAAGTGCTGTCACCAGTATTTTTGAGCATCCGGCTGTGATGGAAAATATTCAACGCTTGGCGTCCACCACGCATATTTGGAATGACGATCTTTGTAGGGGCGGTTCGCGAACCGCCCTCATTAGTATTTGCATGGCTTCCAGTGAAACCGGCATGGTGTTGCCCATCGCCGACATCGCACGCATGGCCAAAGAACAATGCCACGATGTGATTGTGCACACCGATGCAGTGCAAGCCGTAGGTCGCATGCCTGTGAATATTCAAGATTTAGGTGTGGATGTTTTGTCGCTTACAGGACACAAATTGGGTGCTGTGCCAGGCATAGGTGCATTGGTGGGGCCTCTTGTTCCCCGTTTGCGCGATGCAGGTGTGTTGCCTGATCCTATGGAAAATATTCCCGGTGCTGTGTCGTTGGGTGTCGCCATGACGCATTTGCCTTCGCATACGCAATGGGATCGCTGGCGCATGCAACAAGCGCGTTTAGAGTCGTTGGTACGAGAATTGGGCGGTACGGTGATTGGCGAAAATTATTCACGTTTGCCGCAAACCACCTGTGCGCATTTTCCGGGACGCGCGGGTGAAGTGTTGCTTCAACTCATGGATTTGGAAGGTGTTGCGGTGAGTGCCGGTACAGCCTGTAGCTCGGGTTCCATTGAAGCCTCATCGACATTGCTTGCATTGGGAATGTCGTCTGAGGCTGCACTTCAAACGATACGCATGTCACTTCCACGCGATCTCAGCGATGATGATTTGAATCGTGGATTGGATGTCTTACAACGTGCGGTAGGTCGATTTACGATCCGAACTTAGGCGTCTTCAGGAAGCAGTGGCGAGTGTTCATCGACCGCGCGTGTATTAAGCAGCGGGATGGTCACGAGGGTATGCTCAGTACTTCTGGCTGGCGGTGGTGGAAGCAATGCTGGAAGCGCAGGCACCCGTGGTGCACCTGGAATGACAGGACTTTCTGGAAATGGTCTGGCATCCATGCCAAGGGCTGCACGCAATTGCGCACGTTTTTCTTCAAAGCTTGCTTCTTTTTCCACATGAACCGCACGCATGGCTGCGAGCAGAGCGCGGGGTGATGTCCAATTGACCCGTGCTTCTGTTGAACGGTCAGAGGCTTCGGTACGTGCAATGGCTCCATCAAACAAGGCTTGGTGTGCCGCCATGAATTGCTCTAAGGGCAGTGTGGTACTGCGGAGGCCACCCAATTTTTCGGAAACCATTTTGAGATCTGCGATGATCAGCGCATGATCTGCGGCCGTATTGCCTGGAAGTACCAATTGCGTGAGTGCTCCGGAAAGTTCTTGTAAATTGGCGAGCATGCCCGTGAGTTGGCGCGCTTGCTTGGTGAATGTGTCTTCGGCCGCATCAAGTTCTTGGGCTTCATCGAGCATGACTGCGCGGGCACCCATGACCTCTTCCCATTCGGTGATCAGCATCTCTTTTTCTGTTGCAATGATTGCGGATAACTTGGCGACTTCGCGACTGAAGTTGTCCGATGTTTCCGAAAGAGATGCAATCAATCGCACTTGATCATCGTAAAGGGCACGATTGCGTAGATTGAGCTGTTGGTATTCGTCGTTGCTAAGCTTTAACACTCCATTTTGTCGTCCAAATTCATCATTTTGCAAACGCATTACAGCAGCTTGCTGTTTGATGACGGCAAGTGACTTAGAAATATCCTGCCAGTGTTGGGCTTGCTTGTGGAAATACCAATGGGCCACGGCGGCAACAACCAAAACGGCGACCGCAATACCAATCAACGCAGCACCACCCGATGCAGCAACGCCGGCTATTGCTGTAGCCGCTGCGGCGACTTCAACAACGATCAAACCTTCGTTTTGCATCACTTGCCAGAAGGTGCGATCCACGCGTCGCATTTGATCTTGCTGGTAGGGCAGTTGGGTGGCCCGGGGATCCATCGCATCGATTTGTGCGTTGCCCACAGCTGTTAGGGCACCGTTGGAATTGGTCGATAGCGTTGGGATATTACTTCCAGCCGCTACGATTGCGTCGGCGCCGAAAGGCCTCACAGTAAGGGAAGACATAATTATAATCCTCGAAGGGGTATGTTTTGGGTCACATGAACGGTGCATGTATCGGCATGTAATGCAATGTGTTGCTTTTTTCGGAAGGACTGTTTTTGAGTCAGGATCTTTTATTTGGGGCGTATCTGAAGCACCGCTTTGCCATCTTTCACGGTGATGTTGTAACGCACGCTGGTGCAGCCGTATTTTTGTCGCACGGCCTCTGTTTGTTGTTCGACGGCTTTGGCAAATGCTGCGCGATCAACTGCGGCAATGCCAGCTTTGCGCTGCGCAGCCGTATACGCTTCGTGAAGTTTGTCTATGACATGGCTGCCTAAGCGATTACGGGGTGTATTGTGCGCTATTTGCTCGGCTTTTATTACGTCGCGTTTGAATGTTCCTTCTTCGATTTGCCTGCATATGCGTGCCCAATGGGCTTCATAGGTGGTGAGTTTGGCCCGAAGGGTATTGATACGAAAGCGTAGGGCTGTATTGGGACTGGGGTTGGCCAAAGCCTGTCGAAACATTGCTTTGAGTGAATCATGGATCGTTTGTGGCAAGATGCGTTCAAGGCCTGCAAAATAGCGTTCGTAGGCTTTTCGTACCTCGTCAAGCTGTGCTTCGAGATCGTCGGGCGACGGCAGGGCGCTTGTCATGGATTAACCGTATTCGTATCGCATGGACCTTGTGCTGTGACGGCGGCGTTGATCTGTTTGATAAAACGATCCTGTGCTGCCCATAAATCGGTGATCGGTGTTTTGTAATTGTTGGCGATCAAGGCAAAGGCTACAGGATTATTGGATGATGTGGGTGTGATGTAGCCCGCTAATGCGCTGGCAATGCCTAAGGTGCCTGTTTTACCGCGTACGTGCACGGTGTTGTCATAGTCACGCCGTTTGAGCGTTCCTGCGCCGCCTGCAATGGCAAGGGATGCTGCAAATTCATGGCCGATATCGTGCCGCGTGCTCATATACGCAAGAACTTGAACGAGTTGTGCGGCACTTACGTGATTTACATCGTGCAACCCACAGGCATTGTTCATTTGGTAGTCACGGGGTGCAATCCCGATTTTATTTTCAAGAAATTCGGCGATGGCTCGCTTTCCTTTGTTCCAATCTCCAGGATAGCCGTATTTTTGACCACCCAGCACATAGGCCAATTGGGTGGCCATCATGTTGTTGGAATGTTTGTTCACCGATGCCACCAAGGTTCCTAAATCAAGGGATTGGAATGTTAAAACGAGGGGTGCCTTTTGGGGGACTTGGCCTACTTTGACGCTGCCGTCCACATCGATCCCACGTGCATTGAGTATGTTACGGATGACCTCACCGGCAAACACGTTGGGGTTGTCGATGCGGCGCCAAATGCTGCGTGGTTCGGCATCGTAGCGTAAATTTCCTTCGGCAATAATGGTGCTGCGATCGCCTGAGGGAACCACGCGGATGTCTATTTTTGTATTGCCTCGGGTGGTCATGCGAATGCGGTTGTTGATGATGGGATAGGACGAAGAGGGCTCTACATCGATCAAGGCACCTTCACGCGAAGGGCGCACGTGAATATTGATGGAATTGAATGCCACGGATACGGCACCTGCGGGTGCCGTATACGATGCGGTAGAATCGTCTTGCTCCTCGCCGTGGGTGGGGGCGTCGCATATGAAGGCGCTGCCATCAATGACGAGATCACCTTCAATCACACGCACGCCTTGAAACCAAAGCTGATTGACCATGAGCCATACCCGCTCTGGGGTGAGAAATGGATCGCCGTAGCCTTTGATCCACAAATTGCCTTTGATCCGTTCGCGATCTTGAGTGCCATAGAGTTCGGTGGGGATCGTAAATTCAGCGCCGAGACCATCCAAAGCGGCGGAGGTGGTGAGAAGCTTGATGGTGGATGCGGGGATCAGAAGAAGATCGGGATTGTGGGAAGCGATCACGCGTTGGTTGCTCAGATCACGCGCCACAAAACCGAATTTGGAACCCGCCCACGCTGGATCGGACAGAATAGATCGTGTGATGTCCGTAGAGCACAACTTTGAAGGACTTTGTTGGATGGGTTTGATGCGGCTGCTTTTCTGCACGGCCGGGGTGCAAGCGACGAGTAGTAAAAGAAGAAACCCAGCGGGTCTGATGTTCGTCATAAATTGAACTTACACCAAAACGTCATCCTCGCGAAGGCGGGGATCCAGTGTGAATCAAAAAGTGATGGAATAGGGGAGTGAACGATGGGATTCAGAAGAAAAAAAGGCCCAATCACCAGCAACGAAGGTTGGGGGGGGAGGGATAACCATGCCTTCGCTATTGATGACCGGGCCAATTTACAAACCTGATCTGAACGGATTTTACTTCATCGCCTTGCGAGCCGTCTAGGGAGATCGTACTTTGATCTTAACTTTCTGAGTATTTAGTTCAAGAGAAAACTGACAAAGGTAGGTGCTTTGTACTTATTTGATTACCATCGCCCACGCATGGCTGCACGCGATCCGCGCCCAGATCCCATGGGGGTTTGCCGATAATTATTGCTGGGGCGTTCGAGGTGAAACTGGTACCACTGTTCTTTGAATACTTTCATACGTATTTTCTTATTATTTTGGACCGCAAGCACGGCTTCTTTCAGGCGTGCGTCGTTCTCGGTCGCTGCGAGGCCTTTGGTTAATATGGCAATCGCGCTAGCTTGGTCATTGATTTCCGAAAGAAGATACGCGTAGAGCGCCCACGCGAGTGCCTGTTTTTTGCCACGTTTGACGACAATATCCATCACCCGTTTCATGTCGGCATTTTTTTTCTTTTTATAATAGGCGACGCCAAGCATGGCGCTGCCCATCCAATGGCCAAAATGCAACGACCGTTCAAGATAGGGGATCGATTTGGAAAAATCCTGCTGCAAAAAATGGATCATCCCGATTTGGCCGTCGATTTGACTGCGTACACCGAATTGCCAGCGCGCAAGGGGATAAGCACGTTCAAGTGCGGCAATCCCCGCACGAAAATCAGGCGGCATGGTTTGAAGCGGCTTGCTGGCCAGGATCACCATGTTTTCAAGTTGTTTGAAGCTGCGCCTTGCAAGAATAAAATAGGCGACGAACATGGCGAAGATGCCCGGTACCAGTGATTCACCGAAACTCAAAAAGCTCGGTACAAAAAGGCCTAGGCATACGACAAGACCAATGCCTACGGCGATGAAAAGATTGAACATGGCAGACGTCCTCGGTGTGGGGTGTGGGTATAACAATCGGGGGGATACCGTGTAAAGCGCAGAATATGTGATGGAATTTCACACATAGGCTCACATTTCTGACGATACTCTGTCGTCATGACATGCTGTGGCCCTGTAAAAGTATTTGCCTGTGATTTCGATCGCACCATGATTGCCGGATGCAGTGGCAGTACGGCCATTCGCGTTGTGTTTGGTGATATGGATGTTCGACTTTCGCTCAAACAAATTAACGAACTTTTACCCCACGAATTGCCCAAGGTTTCGGAGGCCCTGCTCAAGCCGTTGGTGGAACCCTTGCGTGCCATGTTTGCTGCGCGTGCAGATGCTGGCGAGATGCAGGATAGGTCGAAGTGGTTCGATGCTGATCGTACACGGGCCGGGGCGATGGTCTGGCATTTGTATGATGTTCTTGAATCGCACGTGGGCGCTATGTACGCGTACAAATGGCTTACATGCTGGTTGGGTGGGCGGAGCGAAAGTGATTTAGAAGCGTTTGGCCGACGCACTGCTGAAGTGGGTGAAAGGGTCGGGATCCATAGCGAGGAAATACCGCTGGCGCTGGGCGATCGTTGGGAAAAAGTACGGTGGACATGGGGAATGGCACGTAGGCCTGCGACGGTGGCGTTGTGTGAAGCGTACGCTGCAAAAGAAGTTCGGACCACGATTGTGACGGCGAGCCTTGCACCTGTGGTGCGCGGTGTCGTGCAGGCGTGGAAATTGCCTGTTCACACTGTGGTGGGGCAGCAGATGCCGGTGATCTGTGGTGTGTGGCAGCCCGATTTAGCCAAGATGACAGCGTTGCATGATGCGACCAAAGTGAGTGCGTTGAAAGCGCAGCATCCCGATCATGAAATCGTTGCGGCGGCAGGCGATAGCTTGGGTGATGTGGGGCTTTTGGGATTGCCGACGGTTCAAACGCAACATGTGATCCATACCAACTCAAAAAAAATGCGAGATGCGGGATGGTATGCGCCCCAAAAAAATCGCGAGGTGTTGTTTTGGGGTGATGACGATCCTGCGTGTGAGAGCAAACAACCGCCGCTATGGCGCGTGTGATCTTGCAGCCCATCTTGTGATCGTGCTACCGGACAACCATGTCAGGCCACAGCAGATGGGCAACCATTCGTCGTAAAAAAGGTGCAGTTGACGCCAAACGTGGGCAAGTTTTTACCAAACTTGTACGCGAAATCACCACCGCGGTACGCTTGGGCGGGGGCGATCCCAATGGCAATCCGCGCCTAAGAGCTGCCATTATGGTGGCAAAATCGCAGTCAATGACCGGCGATACGATCGAACGTGGGATCAAAAAAGGCTTGGGCACACTTGATGGCCCAGCGCCCGAAGAAATTATGTACGAAGGGTATGGACCGGGTGGTGTGGCTTTTTTGGTCGAAGCACAAACCGACAATCGCAATCGCACATCGGCTGAAGTGCGCAATACATTTTCCAAAAGCGGCGGCAATCTGGGAGCATCCGGAAGCGTTGCTTATATGTTTGAAAAACGCGCACAGATTGTTTTTGATGCGGGCAAAGTCAGTGAAGATCGTGTGATGGAAGTGGCGCTTGATGCGGGGGCATCGGATGTAACCACCGAAGATGATTCAATCACGGTGTATGGTGATTGGAAGTCATTTGCTGATTTGCTTGAATGCTTTGAGCGCGAAAAAATGACCTATGCATCGGCTGAGATTGCCATGATCCCAGAAAATACCGTGGCGGTTTCGGGCGATGATGCCGAGCGACTTATGAAGCTCATGGAAAAACTCGAAGAGCTCGACGACGTTCAAAAGGTCTATGCCAATTTCGATATCGATGAAGCGACCCTTGCCAAGATGGCGTGATCGTTTGCAACCAGGGCCATCGAGTTCTAAATTTGTACGAGACATCAAATCATCTTTCATGGGTAGGGGCGGTTCGCGAACCGCCCTTGCGACGCCTGTATATGCAAAGAGGGCGGTTCACGAACCGCCCCTGCCTATATGACATGCATACGCGTTTTTGAAATTCGATCGACGTAGGCGTTTGCAACGCGTTCGTCTTTTCGATACCCAAGACGCAATGCGTTGTTGTTGGACAGTGCTATGTTTTTTGGCTGCGGGATGCGGTTTTGAGCCAGAGTGCAGCTTTGGCGAAATCCGCTATCGTGGACGTCCTCCTTCTTTTATTATGCCACCGGATTCACCATGGTTTGAGGTCAAAGGTGGCGAATGCGAACCTTTTTGCGATGATATTTCTTTAAAAAACGCACCGGCTTTTTTATTGGGCGATCCCATCATTCCTATGGCGCAAGCCCAGGGCCAGCCTTTGCCACGGGATGATCGACGCATCATGTTTGCCGATAAACATTTATTTTCTGGAAACCGTGCTTTGGTTTTTGAATTTGGATTTAAAGATCAGGCTGGAGGGCAAGCACCGGTGGGTTGGGGCTTTCTTCATGGTGATCCCCGCTATGAACATGGACATATGCGCGGTACAGCGCAATTTTTTATGCGTGCGGGTGTGAGTGATGATGTGAATAACGATGGTATGTATGATTTGGCGCCAGGATCTGCCGATATGCAATCATCGAAAGGGCGTGTGGCAGAGGCGACGGCGGGACGGATTGACATTGATCGTGCCACTGACAATCATATTGCTGGGCGATTTTACGTGGGATTTCGCAGTGAAACTGATCAGCTTCAGGGATTTGTGAGTGGATGTTTTGATTTGCCTGTTGCGCAACGCGAAGGCAATGTGTTGGTGCGTAAGTTGGGTGATTGATACGAATATCGACTTATTCGAAAGACATATGATTGCGTTGTGAGATAAGATAGCTCTCATATGGACGCAATGAAGCCCATCGCCAAGCATGCACATGCCCGTGTCAATTCATCGAAAGCATTGGATAAGCGCCATGTCGAATGTGTGCGCTCTGCGAAAATTCTAAAATTATTTCGTACGTATTTGGCGCCAGATAGTACCTATACTGCGCAATGGTTTGAAGCAGCACGTCGATGTCCCGATGTCGCACGCGAAGTTGTTAAAAATATTCCGATTGCAACCCTGCTTCGTTTTGGGAATGAATTTGTTCTTGGTGGTGAAGTGCTGCGAGAAATGTGGGTTGCCAGTTATTCACAACTATCAAATACCCAACAAAAAATATGGAGAAATGCACTCACCGATGAAACGGTATTGGAGGCAGGGCCTTGGCTTTTCTCACAAGGTGCACAATTTCAGCGACGTTGGTGCAATACATTTGCATATTGCGAACCAAAAACCAGGAAATCCCGAATTGAAAATTTGTCCGATGAAGCGCTTCTTGCAGCATCCTCGTTGGTCTGTTCTGGTAAAGCACCGTGGCTTGAAGCACGTTGGCTTCGCATGTTTGATGCCGAAGGCCGCGTTGATGACACAGCCGATCTCACTGCGAAAATATTTGTGCGTTCCAAGGCAATGATTGAGTCAGAAGGTGATGTGGCGCAGTGCTGGCTTTCTGTTTTTTCAAACCAAAGCGGTGAACGACAAAACTCTGTTTTACGGGCGCTGTCTGATCGTGTTGTTTTGGACAATGAACCATTTTTTTTGGAAGCGCCTCAGACATGTATGCACGACCGTTGGATTCACGCTTTGCGTGCGATGCCCAGAAGAGATGCGGATCTGCATCTGCATTTTTTAGATGATGCGACGGTTCGCAAGCTTTCTTCACTTTTTGTGCGAGAAGGCGGTGCGCTGACGGCGCGCTGGTGTGTGGCAATGGAAGCGGAGATACGGCGCTTCCCTGCCGAGGTGATGCATGCGCATGGTGGATCTATTCTTGGATGCGGTGAGGATTTTTTAAGATCCAAAAAGTCTTGGATTCGGGATTTTTGGCTGAACACAGCGAAGAATTATCATAATGATCCACGTGTCAAAGAAGCACTGGATGGTCTTTCCCCTGTTTTAATTGCAGAACTTGGAACGCATATTTTAGAGATTGGGGAGGTGGGGATTGCCATCTATTGCAATGCCGTAAAGCATCTTACCGATGCTCAATGGAAGCATGTACGTGGTAAGGTCCGCAATGATGTTGTTCTGAAATATGGGGTTTATTTTTTAAATAGTTCATCTCGTTTGTATGCACGATGGTTGATTTCGATGCAGGAGTCGACGATTGAAGAAAGTTCTCGTGCACTGTGTCTTCCCGGTGTTCTCCAAGCTTCGTTGGGCCTTCTAGCGTCGATTTCCTTTATCGTGTTGAAACTCCCAGCGGACAGTGCGCAGCGAACCGTTCTATTTTCACAGCTTGATAATGAATTCTGTTTGTCGCGGGGGGCTCCTCTTTTTAATATCCCTGAATTCAACGATCGTTGGTTGCAGGCATACCGACAATCTCCGGAATTGCTTGTTGAAAGAAAAATTTATCGTGAAAAACATGGTCGCATTTTTTTATTGGGCACGGGGTTAAGCATTAGGGAAATTGCATGTATACAAACGGGTATTTATCGCCCCAGGAATGAACCACAGTACAATACCCGTGCTGCGCGTAAACGTTGGCTGCATAGCCATCTTCCAGTGACATTTTTACGCGTTCCGGACTTACAGATTGCACGGGCGAATTTGTTTCCCGAGGGGTTGGACGCTTTCAATAAAATGGCTCTTGATGCATGGCTCAGCCGCTTTAAAATTAAGTTTGTAGGTGAGGCAGGCTTTGATGCAGGGGGGCCTATGAAAAACTTCCTTGTGGAGTTTTTGAGGGCGTGCACTGCAGAATCGTATGGTTATTGGAGCGTCTCTGAAAGTGACAACCATAAAATATTCATCAAGCCTTCGGGGGCTATGCAACTTTCCGAAGAAAGTCTCGAACATTATCTTGTGATGGGTCGCGCGTTTGCATTGGCGCATCGTCGTGACGTGCCGCTTCCGTTTGGATTGCCCTCGTGCATGCTGAAACATTTGCGAGGTGAGGATTTGATATTTGATGATTTGCGTGATGTCGACCTGGATACACACACAAATCTATCGCGCCTTCGTGGTCTTTCTGCTGATGACCTGGAAGCGATGGACTTGAATTTTACGATTTGTGTTACGTCAGAAGGCCGTACGCGAGAGCATGTGCTGGTCTCAGGTGGGGAAGCCATGGTGGTCACCCACGATAATTTGGAACATTACCTGCGTGCCTATGCAATACATCGACTTGAAACACAAATCCGGGCACCCTTGAATGCTTTTTTGCTTGGATTTTACGAATTGATCCCAGCGTCGTTGTTGCAGCGGTTTACATGGCGGCAATTGGGAACCTTGTTGTGTGGATCACCGACCATCGATGTGGATGATTGGCAAGCGAATGCCGTGATACAGGGTGGTGATGCGAATACGCCGGTCGTGATGTGGCTTTGGGAAACGGTGCGCAATTTCAACGATGCGGATCGGCATCGTTTCTTGGAACATGTCACCGCAACGCCCAATCCTCCGGCAGCAGGATTTGCGCGTCTCGGGAAAAAATTTACAATCACCCTCGTGGCCGATGGGGATCGCTTGCCTGTGGCACATACGTGTTTTAATCGATTGGATTTGCCGCGCTATGCAAACAAGGCAATTTTTGACGCGAAGTTTGTACATTTCATGGCCCAGGATGGCGCAATTAGGCTTGTTTAGGTCTGCTTCGGCGCAATGCTTCTTTCACCAGTGTTGCAACATCCTCAATACCCGACAAATTCTTTTGGACATCTTTGGCCGACTCTTCGGCAGCTTGGGGTGTAAATCCCAAATTGACCAACGCGCTGATCACATCGGTGATCACGCTGATGGTGTTGGAGACGGCGTGGGGTGCTGCGCTCATTGTGCCTTTGCCGATGCGGTCTTTGAGTTCGAGCAGCAATCGTTCGGCGGTTTTTTTCCCTACGCCGGGAATTCGGGTAAGCGACGCCCTGTCTTCGTTGGCAATCACGTGGGTCAGTTCATTGGCATCAAAGGTTGATAAAATAGCCAAAGCAAGCTTAGGACCGACGCCGCTTGTGCCGAGCAAGCAATCAAACATTTGCCGTTCACCGGCGTCGATAAAACCATACAAACGAAGTGCGTCTTGCGAAAGCTGTGTGCGTACAAAAATGTTGACGTGTTGTGCATCGGCGGGGCCAAGACGGGCAAGCGATGACATGCTCATCAGCACGCCATAACCCACGCCTCCGCAGTCAATCACAGCGCCATCGGCATTTTTTTGAATCAACAACCCGCGCAACATTTCAATCATCGGTTTTCACTCGTAAGTTTGCGCAAGAGCGCAGCGGTAGGGGTATCGTGAGTTTCTGCGTGGCAAATGGCGGCGGCCACGGCGTCGCTTGCATCCAGGGGAAGTCCTTCAGGAATGCCTAAAATGGCGCAGATCATGCTTTGAACCTGTTCTTTGCTTGCACGTCCATGGCCTGCTGCAATGGATTTGATTTGTCCTGCCGTGTACTCAAACACACGGCAGCCACTGCGTGCAACCGTGGCCATGGCAGCGCCTCGGGCATGGCCTAGAACAAGTGCACTTTGTGCATTCTTTCCATGAAACGCCGTTTCAAAAGAAGCGACTATGGGTTGGTACCGGGCAAGAATGTCATCCAGGGCGCGGGTGATGCATGCAAGACGTTCGGCCAAGTGCTCGCCTTGGCCACGGATCACGCCGGCACCAAGCAGCACAAGGCGATTGTTTTTGCGTGCAATGCAGCCCCATCCGCAACGCAGAGAGCCGGGGTCAATGCCAAGAATGGTCATGGTTGCATTTTGTAGCACAAAGATCATGGGCAATCTTTGAAAATGTAAGTAGGATCACGCGGCCGCCTCATCCCATAAAAGAGGTATTTCTGATGAGTAGTTTCAAGGTTGTGGATGGTGAAGTTAGATCCAAATCACCCACGGGATCCGTGGAGAGTTTTTCTTTTGCAGAGAAAGAGGAATCTGTCGAAGATTTTGTGTTCATTGATAATAAGGGTAATGAATTACCGCATCGTCCCGCTTCAGCGGCGATCTTGCCTGCGCCCCAGCCTTCTGCACCGCCTGTTTTATCTGTTCAAAATCATTCGCTCCAGGTGCCAGCGCTTCCATCAGAGGTAGAGCGTTTGCTGGAGATTGCGAAATCAGACTCACCGCGTCATTCTCCGACAGCAGTGTCGCTGGTTGTTGAACAGCCGTCCGCGCAGCATTTCATCCCGATTCCTCATGAAGAGCCCAAAGAAAAGTTGGTTGGGCTTGCAACGGCACTGGCACCGCAGAGAGAATTTCAAGTCTTGCCGATGCTGACGGTGTCGGACATGATGCAGCGAAGGCTATCACAATCGCCAATATTGGATCATAGAGTTACAAAAGAGTCATCAGAAGAAGAACCCGCGTCGGGTCCTATTGAAGCGTCATCGTCCGATGCACATGTTCCTCCCCAGGTACAGACTCCGGATTGGAAGGCTTTGATGTCGAAAGCAAAGATTGGACTTCTAGGTGCTGTGAACTGGGTGGGCAAATTGATGGATGAGCTGCTTGATGAACCTCCTCAGGATACCTCGCGTCGAACATCGGTCTCAAGCCGTGAAGAGATCGACTAACATTGTTCGTCTTATCGTCTTATACTGCAGGCCATGACCGACACGCCCTCAGAACGCATGGTTGCGGGAGATCCTTTGCCTGAGGAGGTCTCCCATGAACTGTCACTTCGGCCCAGGCGATTTTCTGAAATCATTGGGCAGCACGAACTTGTAGACAATCTCAAAGTGTTTGTGCAGGCAGCGAAGGTAAGAGGCGAGGCGCTGGACCATCTTTTGCTATGTGGTCCGCCGGGTTTGGGAAAAACCACTATCGCCCATTTGATTGCCGAAGAAATGGGCGTGCATTTGCATGCGACCAGTGGTCCGGCCATTGAGCGCAAAGATCTTGCGGGGATTGTGTCGCATCTTAAGGAAGGTGATGTCCTTTTTATCGATGAGATCCATCGATTAAGTGCCGTTGTCGAAGAAAATTTGTATCCGGCCATGGAGGATTACAAATTTGACCTCGTGTTGGGCACAGGTCCCCATGCACGTACCATCGAAATGCCTTTGCCGCGTTTTACATTGATTGGGGCCACCACCCGCACAGGGCTTTTAACCGGCCCAATGCGAGACCGCTTTGGTTTTACGGGACGTCTTCGCTACTACGATCATGCGGCGCTGAAAGAAATTGTGCTCCGGTCGTCGGATATTATGGGTGTTCGCATCGACGAAAACGGTGCCCATGAAATTGCCCGCAGGGCCCGAGGAACACCGCGCATTGCCAATCGGATGCTGCGCCGTGTGCGCGATTTTTCGGAAGTCTTGGGGCAGACGGTGATCAATCAAGAAGTCGCAGCCCATGCATTGTTACGTCTTGGTGTGGATGAACGTGGGTTTGATGATCTTGATAGGCGTTTTCTGGATGCTTTGGTGCGCAAATTTGGAGGGGGTCCTACAGGGCTTGATACCTTGGCGGCATCGCTGGGAGAAGAATCGGATACCCTCGAATCGGTGTGTGAGCCATATCTGTTGCAAGAGGGATTTATTCAGCGGACCCCACGGGGTAGGATGGCCACGGCCCAGGCTTTTCACTACTGTAATATTGAATTTGTTGCCTAAAGACGTATAAAGCTTGCCCATGTTTACTCTGATCGCAATTATTTTTGTGCTCGGCTATTTAATGATTGCTTTCGAGCATTCATTAAAAATTGACAAGGCGGCCTCGGCTCTCTTGACCGCTGTTTTTACGTGGACAGCGCTCGCGCTCACGCCTGTGACCGGTGAAAGTTCGATCCATGAGCTTAGGCACCACTTGGGCGAAATTGCAGAAATTCTATTTTTCCTATTGGGCGCCATGACCATTGTCGAATTGGTCGATGCCCACGATGGTTTTAAAATCATCACCGAACGCATCAGCGCGCAAAAGAAAACAAGTTTGTTGTGGGTGCTCAGTATTCTCACCTTTTTTCTCTCCGCGATTTTAGACAATCTGACCACCACCATTGTGATGATTGCGTTGGTTCGTAAGCTTGTGGGTGATCCCAAAGAACGCTGGTTTTATGTGGGTATGGTGGTGATTGCTGCCAATGCAGGCGGTGCATGGTCACCCATTGGCGACGTGACGACCACGATGCTGTGGATCGGAAATCAGATCACCTCTTTGGGGATCATGGGCGAGTTGTTTATTCCGAGCATGGTGTGCTTGTTGGTGCCGCTTATCTACTTAAGCTTTATGCTTAAAGGAAATGCAGTGCGTCCTAATAATTATCAAAGTAAAGCTCACCAGCATCAAACGAGCGCATTTGAGCGCAATATGGTGTTTGCCTTGGGCGTAGGTGCACTTGTCTTTGTGCCTGTGTTTAAAACCATCACGCATTTGCCGCCTTATATGGGTATATTGCTTGGCGTGGGTGTGTTGTGGGTGGCCACGGCATTTTTGCATCATGGCAAGCATGATGACGCTAAACAGGCATTCTCGGTGGGTGCGGTTTTGCAGCGCATCGATACCCCAAGTATTTTGTTTTTCTTGGGGATTTTGCTTGCGGTATCGAGTCTTGCGACCGGTGGGCATTTGACGGAGGTTGCGGGTATTCTGAAGGCCCAACTGGGCAATATCTACGCGATCAATGTGGCCATCGGATTGTTGTCGTCGGTGATCGACAACGTGCCTTTGGTGGCAGGTGCCATGAAGATGTATCCGTTGGTGTCGGCTGAGCAACTGGCTGCTGTGCCGCTTGATCAAGCGGCATGGGTGGGGTCTTTCGTACAAGACGGTAACTTTTGGGAATTGCTCGCCTACTGCGCAGGAACCGGCGGTAGCTGTTTGATCATTGGTTCGGCGGCAGGTGTCGCGGCCATGGGCATGGAAAAAATACCCTTTTTTTGGTACCTGAAAAATATCAGTTTGCTTGCGCTTCTAGGCTATTTTGCAGGCGTGGGTGTGTATATTGTGCTTGCTGCGTAATCTTAATTTCCCGTCCGTTGTATTTCAGGTGTCTTTTTTTTCATGATCTCACGGATCCGTTGCCGAACGCTTTTTGTCTGACGGCGTGGCTTCGGCATCGACTCCACCCTTGACGCATTCTCATTGTTTTCCACATCAGGTGCTGATTTTGCTCCTGAAGGTTCTGGAGGAGGTGTGGGCATGCGATCTCTGGGAGGAGCACTTAATGCGCGAGTGGCTGCCCTATAAACATGCGGAGGAGTCAGATTCGCGTAAAGCGTCTCAACCGGTAGTGCCGGTGCTTCCCGATCTCGCTTCCAGAATGTGTTTTCATAATGGACAATGGAGTCGTCAGGAACGGCTACAGGAGGCGATCGAGGAATTGCGTATAAAGGCGCCTCATGATCGGAGGGTGCTGGCGGAATGATTTGAGGGGACATTGAAGACGATGCTAAAGTCGGCGAGCGACGCCCTGCAGTGCATGTGAATAGGGACATCTCGCGGTCAAATTTTAGCAAGGTATTTTCAAACTTGAGTGACGTGATCTCATGGGTTTGTTGCGCTTTTTTGTCTCGTAGAAACTCGCATTCCGCCACAACATGTGCGTGGTCAATTTGTGAGCCATATGTGGCATCACAGTGTCCCGCAGAATATCCCTCAAAATACATTTCGGTTTTAGGCGCGAGGCGGTCTGTTCCTCTTACATATAAATTGGACATACTTTCTTATATGAACTTTTTGTTGTGATTTCTGGACTTTTGTTAGCCTACACCAGGGATTCTTTAAACACCGCCACTTTATCCCAGGTTTCTTGCACCTCGCGTTCGGGGATACTGTCGATGGTAATGCCTCCACCTACATTTAAATTCCATCCACGGGCATCGTGGACCATGGTTCTTATTAAAATCGACATGGACACACGTCCATCGGGCATGACCAATGCGAGGCTTCCTGTGTAGGCACCCCGTGGCTCATTTTCAAGGGTACGTAAAAGCTCTATGCAGCGTCGTTTTGGGGCGCCGGTAATGGACCCCCCTGGAAATAAGGCGAGTGCGGCATCGGCGATGGATTGGTCCGGACGAAGTTCTGCCCGTACGGTAGAAACGCCGTGCATGACACCTTGATAGCGTTCGACATCAAACCATGGTGTGACATGAATGGTGCCTGGTTTGGCTACACGTCCTAAGTCGTTGCGTACGAGATCGACGATCATCACATGTTCGGCACGTTCTTTTTGATCATGGGTGAGATCGGCGTCGTTGGCACTGCCGCCGCGTAGGGTACCTTTGATGGGCATGCTTGTGAGCATGCGTGTTTCGGCCGATGCTATCAGCAAGGTTTCCATGCTGTTGGATAAGAGGGTAAAATCGCCCCATCGTATAAAAGCACCATGTGCCACGGGATTGCGCGTTGAGAGCTTTGCGAGCAATGTGGCAGGATCGAATGTGCCATCGATAGCGAGCCTTCGTGTGACATTGGCTTGATAAAATTCACCGGCAGCAATGTATTTTTGGGCCTGTGTGATGGCTTGCGCATGCATGGTATCGCTTTGGATAGGTCGCAATGATGCATGCATGGGCAATACTTTGAATGGCGTGTCGAGTGCTTGTTTTAACGCTTGGATGTGATGTACTTCCCCGCCAAATCGCAAGGTTTTTTGTTGGTGATCCACAAGGATCCAGCCATCCAATGGCATCGACATGGCCATGGGTTGGCCCTGTGGCGGATCGCGCGGTGCCAAATGCATCCATTGGCTGCCTGCTTCATAGCTCCAAAGAACAATCTTCGGTGTTGTGCTTGGTCCAAGGCTTTGCCGTAAATCACCGGGGTTTGGCGATATTTCGATGTTTTGCCCCATTCCCACAATGCCAAAGCGGCCTCGTGGTCCTGTGCTCTGATGGCCCAAGAGTGCGGCAATACCCGTGATGTCTGAGCGCGCAAGAATACATGCAATGTGAAGATCGGGCGGTATGTTAAGGCTTGCGGGCCATGGGAGCCACATCAGATCTCTTTATCATATTTTAGTCGCGTTGTTGAATATGCTGATTGACTCGTTGCATCTGGCATTGATAGCGATGACATAATGCCGCGATGCGGCGTCCTTGGGGGGGATACCATGAGAAAAATAGCCTTAGGCTTTGCTTTGTTTGCGGCTGCGTGCAGCGGGAGTGGTTCGGGGGGTGATGGTGGTGGCAACGGGGGTCTTACACCCACGGCCAACGGCGCATGCGTGAACGATGGCGATACGGCGTGCGCTGGCAATGTGTTGTTGACCTGCAGCGATAAAGTATGGGGGCCCAAGGATTGTGGCACCAATATTTGTGGTGCTTTAGGCAATTTGGACGGCATATTCGCCTGCAAAGAACCTAAAAATCCTGTTGATCCGGGTGATGGCGGCGGTGGTGGTGATGGCGCACAAACGAACATTGCTTATTTTGGACAATGCCGACCTGGTGTAGACAGTTGTGTTGCGGGTCTGGTGTGCCAACCTGGACTTAATTTGTGTGCAGCGGCTTGCAATCCACAATCCACAGGTTCGTGTGGTGCGGCACAATCATGTCAGGCTGTGAGCCAAACAGATCCCACCATGGGCATTTGCTTTATGCAAGACGCCCAGCGTGATGCCGCATGCGGTGACAATGGTCATGATTGCGCACCAGGCCAGGGGACGTGCAGTCCAGTGGGCGAAACAGCACTTGCATGCAAGGTGTCGTGCACGGGTGCTGAAATTGGAACCCAGGGTTCATGCGGTGCACAAGAGTTGTGCATGGCCTCGTCAACGGTAGAGCCACAACAACCTCAGAAAGCATGTACCACACCAGGTGCTTCTACGGATTGTGATGCTGCGGCAGGGTTTTCATGCTTCCAGGTGCAAGATGGGAACCTCTGCGCCAAACGCACGGGCCGTTGTGGGATCGCTGTTCCTATGGTGGGTGATTTTACACAGGCAGGTTTGCAGTCTGCGGTTCAAGCAGGACATACCTGCGATGACGAAGCAGGGCATCGCTATTGCTCTGTCGCCAGCACATCGGCCAATGCAGCAGTTGCAGCATGTGTCGCAGTGACCCAGGATGCAGCAGGCAAAGATATTTCTATCTGCGTTGGTTCATGTGGCGGTGCTGAGGGAAGTCCTGATGGCGATTGTGGCACAGGATACGAGTGCCGTCGTCCTGGAGTGAATCAAGCGTTTTACTTTGACGTTCAGGCCAATGCAGCGGGCACACAGGTGACATGCACCAAAGCGCAAGCCGATGCGGGTGATAACTCAGCATGCAATACTGCGGGTGGTTTTTCGTGCGTAGGTCCATTTAGCGGCGCTGCGTATTATTGCGCAGCACCTGCCAAAGTATGCTTGTTTGCAGCGGGCGGTGGTGCAACACATCCAAATAATCCTAATCCTATTTGATAAAAAGATGTCATCCCCGCGAAAGCGGGGATCCACGTCGTTCAATTCTCAACGGTCGTTTCCATCTTGAGCGTATACGGTGTTCTCTGTTGTCCACTTGCGCGAAAGATACGTAAACCATAGCGCCCACTGGATGAAATGGTTGTGTTTATCATGGGTGTTCCAGGTGCGCTTTCCTTAATCATATTTTCATCTTGAAAAAATTGCATGCGCAAGTCGCCTAAAAATCCAACAAGTTCTGCATGCAATGTCGTTGCGGTGTTTATGTCGAGCATCACAACATCGACATCGCCCGGGCATAAGACAAATTGTGTTCCTGAACATCGTGCTGTCATCTGCGTACCGACCCATTGTTGTTCACACAAATTTTGCGATGCCAGTTGTGCAAGGGTGGGCGCTTCATCGCGCGTATCATTGCGTTGATTTGCTTCGCTGGGATCATCGCATGCGGGCGCAGCTTCTGATGTAACTTTCAGTTGATAGCCACCGCTGTGTTCGTCGCTTGCGACCATCCGCATGACATACGTACCTGCTGCGGGAAGTGCCAGAATGGTTCGTATGGGCGTTCCTGGGGCGAACTGCGCTCGTGCGATGGGTGTGGAAGCGTCTTGTGAAAATACTGTGAGATCTGCGCGTAAATCGCAAGGCACCATGGTTTCAAGCGTGATCTGCTGCGCTTGTTCGGTACGCAACACAAAATCATGATGTGCACCTGCGCAAAGACGCAGGTCGGACCATGTACGTGATGTGCCAGTCCCGATATCTTCCCATGGTGTGGCGGGTGTTTGTCCGCCAGTGCAGGGAAGTGTGCATGGATTGAACGGTTGGTTGTTAACATCAAGACACATGCCTGCATCGGCATGGCATGTCGTGCCTGTTTGTCCACAGCAATGCTCAGAGGACAAACACATGCCTGCAGGCAAACACGTGTGCGATTGTGATTCGCAAAGCAATGGGCCTTCCGGGGAGAGTGTGTAGCAATCGGCATGTTGTACGCATGATGTTGTGTATTGCGTGAGATCGACACAGCCACCCGTGAATGGATTGCAGCGAGTGCCTAAGAGAGGACAGTCCGTATCGTGTTCACACACGCCCAAGTTTTCACGCGCTCGGGTGAAAGAATTGATACGCCATATGCCGTGATCGTGGTGGCTTTGCCCTTGGGTGCTGGCAAGTACAATGCAGCGTCCATTGCTGCATACTTCATGGCAGTTGCACGCAGGGTTTGCGACGTTGTTGCCTTCGCATTCCGATGTTGGATCGTTGTTATTGTTGTTGGTACTGCGCCCGTTGTTACAGGCGACCATGATCAAAAGAATTCCTACCCACCCATGTTGCATATTTTAGAGTGCAGCAAACGTGGGTGGGAAGGTCAATGGCTTAGATGAAAGGTTTCCAGGTGCCATGCTCGATGACCGCTTGTGCGATGTCATCGCGGCGATCAGCATTGATCAACCCTTTGCTGCGTGCAAAGGCCTTCACAGCACCATCATCCTCGCGATCATGGGAATGACGACGTACTGTTTCTTCCATAAACGTGACGCAGGCATCGGATGTGGGTCCAAGCCATCGTTTGATATCGACGATATTGCCACCGTGGGCGACGACTGCATTGGCCATCACATCAAAGCCAGGAAGGACATTTTCGGTCAACGTGCCATGCAGTGATTTTGCCATTTTTTCTGAGGCGTCCCACAATTTTTTGGGTTTAATCATGCTCGGTTTGTACTCTGCGTGCCACGTCGTGGTGTCTTCAAACGCTTGAAGCAAAGCCCCTTGGATTTGTACTTTGCTTGGACTGCGGGGATTATCCGCTTTGACAGCCATGACATCTTGTGCGTTTTCAACAATGCGAGCGGCCCGTGCAGCTTTCAAAGGATTGGTTGCCGCATTAAGTACTGCCGCACGAAGTTCTGGTCGTGCACAGTACAAAGCCCATCCGAGGCATCCGTTGTTGCGAATATAGGATTCGATGGTGTGGTTGTCGTTTGTAGCGACCGCCGTTGCAAAGCGATGCAATCCTGCGGCGAGTGAAAGCGATGAATTGGTATGCGCGCTGTCGTCGTGTGCCAAACCACCAACCAAACCACACAGCCAGCGTTCTTGAGAACCGAGCTGGAGTGTTTGAGCTATCGGATTGCTTTTAAACAATGCTTTGACATGTTCGCCAAGACTCATGAGGCGCACTTGTACATCCTGCATCAAAGCTTCTTTGATCCCCTCAGCGGTATAGCCTGATTTTCTTTGGCTCTCAGAAATATAATTAGGACAGACTGCCAAGCGGAGGGTTATTTCTGCAACTTCTTCCAAAAATGCAGGCACCGAGGTGCGTGGCATTGGGGCTGCAACAATAGATTCAGGGTCGCGTTGTTGAGGTTTTGGTTGTCGTGGTAAAACTGGTGGTGGACTGCGGTGTACAGGTTGTGTTGGCTGTTCTTCTTCGGAGGTCGGACGTCGTCGCGCAGCCATTTCTGCAAAAGCACCCATAGGGAGGGTAGGGATTGCTTTTTTGTCGCCGCCGAGTCGTGCTTGGATACTTGGGTCGAGACCATGGTTGGCGAGATCTTGGACACCGCCGAACTGGTTCCAATCGAGTGTAAATGCTTGAGCTTCAGAAGAAACGGGGCTTGATCGTGATGCCATGCCCGCTAGTTATCGCCAGAATTCAAAAATAACACGATGAATATTTCTACATATGTCCCGTATCTTTGCCCGCAGCTGAAAATCTTTCTGGAAATGCAACGGCTTCTGCAATTGCCGCGCGCCGATCGGTGCTGCCTACGTGGAGGGTTTCTTTTATTTTTTGTTTCACGCTTGGTTTTGCGCTTGGTTTAACATCGCTGTGTTTTGCGACAACATCGTGCATGAACGCTTGAATCGCTATTTGTATCTGACCGCGCCATTGCTCTTGCGTCAAAACATTTTCTTTAAGCTTTGTATTGGCTTCACGGAACGCTACCGCCATTTCTTTGGCTGTTGAGTTACCTTTGCTTTGTCCCCAGGTTTCGATCCAGCGCATCACCAGGCTCTCCAGTTCGCCCGTATGGATGTCGATCACATGATTGGGATTGAGCCCCTCAGGAACTGCGGGTTTGGGTCTCTGAAGTATATTGATTTCTTCGACCATGGAAATGACGGGCGTTGCTTTTTCCTCTTTCGTTGCGGCGTAAAGAACCGCTGAACGCTGTTCGGGCGCTGCATACCACAAAGCGTGACCCATGATGCCATTCTCACGTATCCATGCTTCTGGGGTAAAACCGTAATAGCTTTTTGTTTTGTCGAGGACCCCTGTGAGCGTTTCTAGGAATTGATTGATATAAACGATGGCACCGTGGGGTGATGGGGGAGGTCGGCTAAAAAGGTCTACCAATTGCATAAATCGGGTTGACGCCTCGTCATGAGGTTGAAGTCCTTGTTGCCCTTCATCACGAATTTCTTCGATCAGCTGTTTGAGCTCGGTGAGTTCATGACGCATTGTTTTGGGACCTGATCCTACGGCAATTTTCAAAACGAGATCTGCGACTCGTTCGATACCGGGAGGGGTCGTATGCGTTCTTGAATCAACGGGCATCGTAGGTGTGGTTTGTGGGCGTTGTGACTCTTGTGCTACGGGACGTTGGAGTGGGTCGCCCATGGGCTTAGATAGCGTTGACGCGATTGTTCTTGGGTGGATGGTGCCATGTGAATCTTGCGGCTCGGCTGCTGCTTTATGCTGGGTAGGAGTGAACTTCTGCTCAAGCATCGCGCGACGTTGCGCTACGCTTAGAACAGAACCTCCCCCAGCATCGATAGGACGATTGTTACTCATACTTCAAATGATACATGCAAAGGGAAATGAAAATGCGTGTTTTTATGAGACAATCATGTGGGCTTTTGTGTGCTAATTTGGTCTAAAACAGTCCACCACCATTAAGCGCCGAACAGTCGCTGATATTGCGTACAGAACCTACTTCGCCCGCGGTATCGGATGGGATGGGAGTGACCACCCCTGTGGCATCGGCAAGCCATGTGACATCGGCCACAGCCCACGTATCGGCGCTGGAGCGCAATGTTCGGCGATATTCGGCCACAGGCAAGCCATTGAGCCATACACGCACGGTTTGTCGAATATTTCCGCTGCCGGCAAAGTAATGCACGTAGATACGATAGGTTCCTGGTTTGGGTTGATCGATGTTGATATTTTCAGGGCCGTAGCCATTGGTATCGTCTTTGTCTAGGCGCGGATTGGGGCCTACGCCGGCTGCATCGCTGGTAAACCATTGGGGCTTTTTATCGCGCCAGTGGACATCCGGTCCGATGATACACGGGCGATCATCTGTATTGGCATGGGTCATGTGCAGATCTTGATCACTGGTTGCATTGTCCCAAACGAGCTGCACGTGCAACCGACTGTGGGGCACTACGTTGAATGTGATCGTGGAACGATCGGTATCGCCGCTTGGAATGCCATCCACATTGGTGACAATCAATCGCACGGTGTACGATCCTGCCAAAGGTGCCCAGAATGAGTAGAAACCACCCGATTCTTGCACTTGGAAATCGGCGGGATTGGTACCTGGCGGGAAGCTGATCACATCCCATGTGTAATTGGCAATGAGGGTGCGATCGGTAGGATTGCGCGGATCGAAACTGTCTCGACCATCAAAATAAATCCGTGTAAGGGGCTCAAGATTATCGGCTGCGCTAAAGGGTGCCGAAGGATTGGCGCTATCAAATCCACGAAACTTCACGACGGCCACAGGTGCGTTGCGTGCGGTGGCCGTCACAGGGATTTCGATGTTAGGCTCATCGGGATCATTGGATTCGATCACGATCACCGCATGGTGTGTACCCTCAACACTCGGCGCAGCAAATGTCAGAAGCAATTGCAGTTCGCCAGAAGCGCTGCACAGGGGATCTAGATTTTTTTGTCTGATGTTTGCCGGCAACCTTGTTGAGCCACCAAAATTAAACAAGCCATCGACATTGCTGCCTGGTTTAAAGCCAAGGCCGATATCTTCACCGCTCGGATTGCGCTGCAATGTGAGTGCGCATGAATCGCACGTGCTGGCCTGACCCGGATCAACCGCACATTCAGCCGTATTGCGGATGGTGATTCGTGCAGTGCCTGTGGTGCCCAGAAGTATATTGCCAAAGTCGAGGGCGTTGGTGTCCTGTACGGTGCATTTGTTGTCTGCACATTCGCCGATTGCGGGCCCTGTATAGCCTGGATAAGCGATTTCTATATCAGGTAGCCCATTAAATACGGCATTTGCGATCGTTGTTGCTTTCCACGTGGGGTGGTTTTGTGCGTTGGAGACGATTTCAACGGTGGTGTGATGTTCGCCCAGCGTCAGCGGGCCATACCCCTGCACGAGCTTGAGATAATGCGATGGAAGCAGGCGATGTGGAAGTTCAACCATCACCCATCCATTGCCTTCGCGTTTAAAAAGTTTAGGAGGTGCAAAGTCGCCGGTGATTTCGGTGACTTTGATTTGTCGTACTTCAACGGTGGTGGTTGATTTGTTTTCAAGAAGATACGCGGCCGCTTTTTGTGTGTACACAGGCACATCGCCGAGATTGGCCTGAAGCGCGCCTGTGGCGATGTCTATGCTGGTGTCTGTGTATCTGTAGCCTTCTCGGTCGTAAACGGATGCACTGAGTTCCGGAATATCTGCGGTGAGTGCATCATGTGAGCACCCCGCTGCGAACAGCATAAATAAAGTAACAAGCCATCGTGAGCTTTGCATGAAGACCCCTCCCCAACATCATTTTGAAAATCATAGATCGGATGATGTTGCAATGTGTTAGAACTGAACAGGTGCAGCGATGCCATCGGGATAAGGTGAAAATGGCACAGCAGTGATCGCGCCGGTTTGTCCTATGACATCGCTTAGTGCAGGTGTCACGGTGCTGCTGTTGTCTTCATTCCAGTGAATTTCTGCAACGGACCAGAGCTGATTGCGATGGATGATACGGCGGTATTCGGCACGCAGGACTGCATCGAGATAAATACGGACCGTCACACCCGAAGGGTGGTTGGTGGGATCAACAAGGCCATAATAAAATCCATAGAGGCGATACGTTCCCGCTTGCGGGGCATCGATATTGATATTTTCAGGTCCAAAACCATGGGTATCGTCGATATCCAAACGCGGATTGCTTCCGGAAAAGGCATTGCTTTCGGGAAACCAACGAATGGGTGTGCAGGTGGGATCGTTGTCGCATTTGGCAGGACTGCATGTTTTCCAAAAGCAATCGTTTGTCGCGTGATAAGGCTTGGCGCCGCTTTCCACGTGCACCATATGAAGATCAATGTCACTTTGGGCATTGTCCCAGATCAGTTGCACATGAAATCGCGAATCGGGAATGGCGATAAGTTCGATATCGGATGTATCGCTTGGTGCACTTGATAGTCCGTCCACATTGGTGACGGTTAAACGCAAACGATAACGTCCTGCGAGGGGTAGCCATAGGGCCGCGCGAATTTGATTGTCGCCGGTGACCACAACATCGGCAGGATTGGCGCCATCAGGCATTTCGAGTACATCCCAGTGGTATGCAACGAGAGCGGTCAAATCACCGGGTCTGCTTGGATCGTAACTGCGTGAACCGTCGAGATAAACCGTTTGAAGGGGCGCAAAGTCGGTGTTGGGTGTGCAGTTGAGGATCTCTTCGGCGCCACATAATTTGATACGTGCCACAGCAATGGGTGCAACGCGCACGTTGGCATTCAGTGGAATATGAACCACCGGTGCCCCTGGCATATTGGATCCGAGAACAAACGTCGCTTTAAGATCAGTCGCTTCGTGATCCATACCTGCGAAATCAAGCACAAGACGTGTTTCGCCGCTTTGTGAACATGATGGATTGACGGGGGCGAGCTGAAACGGTGTTTGTGCTTGGCCTGCGATCCCAAAAAGATGCCTGTCATCGTTCACATGAAGATCGTCGAGTGTGAGGACACAAACGGCATTGCATAGTGCATCGGGGTTGGGTGTACACGTGCCTGGGTCAGGACGATTGCGAATATCGATAGATTGCGAGGCCTGACTTGCAATCGGAACATTGCCAAAGGCGAGAGAGGGCAAAACACAGGTATTGTTTGCGATGGTGCAATCTTCAGGAACGCGGTGGATTGCCCCTGCGTAACGAATTTCGAGCCCAGGCCCACCGATAAAAACTCCCGAACCATCGACGATGCCTGTGATGATCCCTCGTGTATGGGGTCCTTCATAGGCAATGTGCATTTCGCCGTGGAGTACCGCTTCGGTGAGAGGTTCGATATCAACCGCCACAAGCAACGATTCGCTGGGATCTAGTGTGACGGGAAGCGGTGATTCGGTTTGCGTGGTTCCACGCATATTGTGAATATTATCGAGCGTGACCTCGTTGAGGGTGATGCGCGTTAGACCATCGTTGCGGACTCTAAACGATGCGCGTGTGATCGTGTAGAGCGGGCGCTGCCCAATGTTGACGCCTGGCGGGTCGGTTGTTGCAGTTTGCCCGGTGGTGGATTCAGGAAGAAGGGTGAGTATGGGTGTATCTTGGCCCAGGTCGGTGTTTGAACACGCCCCTAAAAGCACGGCGAAGCATAAAATATATTTCACGGTAAATCCCTCCCCGCATCAGTAGGCATGGGGAAGGTATGGCAGGTCAAGTGATCCTGGTGCTTTGCATGTGACAGATCGCAGCAAAGTCCGTTAAGTTCCCCATGTGACAAATATAGGCGACATAGGTGAAACCGCGCTGGTGAAGCGTATCCTTGAGCAATTGGGTGATGGACAGGCCATCGCGGGCGATGACGCAGCGATATGTCCGCCATCCTTGGGTGGCTATGTTTTTGCGACCGATAGCCTTGTGGAAAACGTTGATTTCGATTTTGCATGGGCCACATGGCGCGACGTGGGGGCCAAGGTCGCTGCAGTCAATTTGTCAGATATGGCGGCGATGGGTGCAAGACCCAAATCACTTGTGCTTACGCTTGGGTGCCGTCGTGATGACCGTGTTGCCGATCTTTTACGCCTCGTGCGCAGTGCTGTGCGTGTATGCAAAACCCATGGTGCAATGATTGTTGGCGGTGACATCACATCCACCAAAGGCCCTTTGTTTGTAACTCTTGCGGCCACCGGTGATGTGGATGTGCGTTATGCGCCACTGCGTCGTTATCGCGGTACGCCTGGCGATGTGATCATGGTGAGTGGCGACTTGGGTGGTGCGGCTGCGGGATTACTTTGTCTACAACACGGTATGAAAAATCATCGGGCGCTTGTGAAACGTCAATTGCAGCCGACACCTCGTGTTGCGTTGGGGCTTGCATTGGGGCGTTCTGGCCTGGTTTCGTCATGCACGGATATCAGCGATGGGTTGGCATCCGATCTTGCGCATGTGATTGCGCCCGGTTGTGGTGCGGAGATCGATCTTAACACGATTCCCTTGGCGCGTGGTGTGCGCGCGGTTGCTAAAAAATTTGACCGCACACCGTTGGCATTGGCACTTGCAGGAGGCGAAGATTTTGAATTGCTGTGGACAATGCCTCCATCGTTCGTAAAACGCTTGATGCAACGTTTGGATGTGAAAGTCTCGGTGATTGGTCGCATTGTGAATAAACCAGGTATTGTATGGCATGGTGATGGTTGTGAGATCCCAAAGCACGGCTTTGAACATTTTGGTGTGCAATCATGACCGAGGGATTGCGTCGCGTGCGTGTGATGGTGGTTGGAACACATCCTCGATGCCATTTTGAACATTGTTCTTCAATTACCGATGTTCCCACCGATGTGCGTGTTGTTTTTCTTGATGCATCAACGAGCACTGCCGACGATATTGTAGCGCTTAAAGCTTCACCTGCACCCACGCGTGCGGTGATCGCATGGGTGCAGGAGATAGTTGAGGTCGATCGCTGTCTCGACTTGGGTTTCGATGCGGTGGCGTTGAGTGAACGTCATGCGGAATGTATTGCGGCGGCGTGGTGCGGTAAGCTTGGACGCGTGGATGAGATCCACAGCATTGTGTCTGATCGCACGCGCCTTGAACGTTTTCTTGATGATATAGCAGAAAGTCCCAGTTTGGCGGATGTGCTTCGTTTTTCGATACAACATCTTTCGGATATTTTTGGCATTGAACGTGTTTCACCGGTGCTGTTTGAACGTGATGGCGTGAATGCTGCGGTGATCCTTGAGCACAACGATTATCTCACCCGTTTGCCTATCGTACTTGCCGATTATCCTGAATTGCAAAAGGTGGCGTCTACCCGTGCGCCGGTGGTTATTTCCGATGTAAACGCCGATGATCTTCTTGCAGGAGTACGTCCGCGTTTAACCCTCGTGAAAGATCCCCATCGTTCTGCGGTGTTGTTCCCTCTTGTGCACCAAGGGCGTGTGATAGGCGCTTTGTTTTTGCGCAGCAGCAAGGCGATGTCGGCATTGTCAGAGCGTGTGATGGTGGCGGGGCGTTTTATTGCATCGATTACCGCGGTAGCCATCGGAGGTGCCGTTGAGCGCGAAGCGTTGGATGATGAAAATCGATCGCTTCGTGATTTTGAACGTTTGTTTCAAGCATCCATGGATGGCATTCTTTTTTTGAATGCAGAGGGCTACATTCGCTATGCCAATCCATCGGCGGGTCATATTTTGTCCCGTTCTCGTGCATTGCTTAACGGTGTGATGTTTTCGGAAATGTTGCGCCCTCAGGCTTTATCATTGCTTTCACGATCCATGCGTGGTGAGCCTGTGGGCGATCGTTATGGCTATGTCGACTTGCATTGCAAATTGCCCACCGATGAAACGCGTATTCTTTCGACCGCCGTTCGTTCGGCAGGCGATGCGGGCGGTGTACTTGTGAGTTTTCGCGATGTGAGTGAACAGCGTGAAATTGAAGAAGAGCTTCGGCAAACCAAAAATTTTCTGGAGAATTTAATTCAGAGTTCGGCTGATGCCATTGTTGCAGCCGATATCAATGGTCGTCTCATGTTGTTTAATCGCGCAGCAGAAAAAATGCTTGGGTATTCTGCCCGTGAAGTGGTGGGGCGTGTGCGGGTGCGTGATTTGTTTCCTGAAGGCGATGCGCGCCGTGTTCTTGATTTGATACGTTCGGATGCACATGGGGGTTTTGGGCGTTTAGAACTGCCGAAACAAGTGATTGTGGCATCTGATGGAACGCTTGTTCCTACGTCGCTATCGGCGGCCATAGTGTATGAAAAAGGCCAAGAAATTGCTGTGGTGTGCATTGTACGTGATTTGCGTGAACAATTGCGTATGCAAGCAAAACTTTCCGAAGTTGAAGAGCGGCTTAAAATATCCGAGCGTCAGATGGGTGCCATGGAGCTTGCAGGCACTGCAGCCCATGAATTGAATCAGCCCTTAACCGTTATTTTAGGCTATGCATCCTTGTTGATGCGTTCTGATGCTGTTGATCCCATCGTGCGTGAACGTCTTGATCGTATTGTGCAAGAAAGCGATCGCATGGCGCACATCGTAGAAAAAATTGGTCACATCACCGCGTATCAAACCAGGCCGTATGCCAATGGCGCGAATATTGTTGATTTGGGGTAGCCCATCCCTCACACGATTTACACACTGCTTTTTACTGGACCAGTCACGATGGTAATCATTGATTCAAAGGTACGAAAATCTTTGGGATTGAGCGTAATAATTGCTCCAATCCGGGTGGCTTGCATCGTGGCGACAATCGCGGCGTCATGGATTTTTTTGCCGGTGATTTTATATTTGCGAACAAGTTCGATGAGGTATTGAAGCGATGGCTTTTCCTCCGGTGCCATTTGGACAAAGCGTCGGAACTCGTCGATATTTTTGAGGGCATCGTCTGTCGACAGTCCAAGACCGTTTACTTCTGTAGGCCGTGTCGCAACAACGAGAAATTCTCGTGCTATTTGTGCCGTGATCCAGAGATTATTTCTTTGCTGCAACAGATCCAAGGCCCATGCGTGGTAGGGCCGCGCGTTATTGCATGCTTCCAAAAGAATGTTGGTATCGACGACAGCATCAGCGTCCATCATCGCCGTATATCTCCTCGCGCCCAACCGTACTCTCTTGTGGCACGCTGACAATGCGAAGCATCAACTCTGTGCGTTGCTTATGGGTGACAGGTTGCCCACGGGCCGCTTCGGTAAGAATTTGCCGCAGCTCACCTTCGAGGCTTCGATGGTTTTTTGATGCACGTTCTTTAATCGCTGTGATCACAGCGTCGTCGACATTCCTGATATGCAATGCTGGCATAATGATAGGCTATCATAATAAGCCGGGTATTGCAATGTGCAGTTCTGCACGTTTCCACACATGTGGGTGGAAATTGTTACTTGGGTTGATTTACCTGTTGATGCTGGGATTATGGATATGTATGGCGATGTGCAGAAATGCACATTGCAATACCCGGCTTATACATTATGACCCCATCGGTGACCCCACCGGGTTCATCTTATTGATCCCATCCGTGGCCTTACGCAAAATCAGCCGCTGTCGGAAGCACATACCTCTCAGCAGCTCTCACCGCAGCATCAACAGCCGCAATGGCATGATTCGCAGCACCAAGCGTTGCAGTGCTCGGATAGGTGACCGCTTCGGCAACAAGTCGTTGCGCTTCATTGCGAGCTGCATCGACAGCATCTCTGAGTCTTCCTGCGAGGTTAGGCACGGCCAATTTTAAGTTGGCAACGGTCTCATCATCATCAAGACCCAAAAGTCTTTTTGCATCAACAAGGACCTGCAGGTTTGGGTCGGCAATACCCGGAACAACCGCATCATCAAAAGCTGCGTCCCAACGGCGTTGCAGGCCAACTATGCGGGCGTCCAACTGTGCGTTAACTCTTGGGTTAGCCAAATCCTCTTGAAGCCTGTCGATAGGTGTTCTTCCACCAAAGAAGGCATTTCGCTCTTTCCACTCAATCCCTTCAAGACGTCGTACTTGCACGGGTGTGGCGTCGGCCGCAGGATACACAACAGGATCAACAGCGAAAATTGGCACGTTGCCTTTGCCTACGATGTTCGCATCACGCAATGCCACAAACGTTTCAGCCATGCCATCATCCGTTAGCGTTCCAAACCATGCCGGTTGGTCTGGGTGAGCTCGTTGAAATTCAGGCAATAATGCATCAGCAAACGCTTGTTCAGGCGCATTACGTTTGGTTTGTACATGTTTTGGTGTGGCATCATCGCCGACGTAGGTATTAAATTCGTTATCTAAGCCACCATGCATGGCCTTAACCACGGCCGCGCGTGCTTGTTCTACGTTGCAAGCCGTAAGCAAGTCATACACCAATTCAGGATTGAGATGACGTGCATCCACCCGCGCTGCAAATGCCGCACACTGCGGTGCGATGTCATCATCATTGGCTTCCAGCGCAATCAACGCATCCCTATGCCAATTGATCAACGCAACAGTCTCAGTGGCTTCCGCCGCAGCGACAGCCGCACGCACCGCGCGAAGTCGTTCCATGCCAGGGGTTGTTTCACCAAACCAACCACGATTGATACGTGTGCTGAGCCAGCGTTCTCCAAAAAGTGCACTGTCGTGGGTGAGGTGGTCGTCAAAGGCACCGCATTTTAAAGCCGTTGCTTCTCTGTCTTTAGGCATATCTTTGATGGCTTGGGCACCGACCAAAACCTGAAATTCGTTACCGATTGTAGGATGCCCGGGAGTATTGGCCAATGTCGTATCGAGTTCACCGGCCAATCGGCCCAGGTTGCGTTGCATGACCTTTTCGTCGGCTTTGCTGATATGCGTTCGCGGATCGGGTGTCCCAGCGTGAGCAAGGTTTGCGACGTCCAAGGCAGCTTGGCGTGTGGCATCGGTGAGTGAGGCTGCGCGTGTCACTTCGGGCGATAGCACGGCCAGCGGTGCAGCAGGTGCAGCAAGGGCGGCTCTTAGGGTGACGGCATCTCTTTCAAAAAGTCTTGTTGAAGCTTCTTTGCGCGCCTCGGCGTCTTGAGGATGCTGTACGTGTTTCAGTCCACTTGAGATCAGACTTGTTGCTTCTGAGAAAAAACCACGAACTTTTCGCAAGTGATTGGAAGTGAAGGTGGCTAATACACCTGCTCCCAATAAACTCCCCGCTACGATCCCCTGTTCTTTTGCTCCATATGCAGCGCTCGAATTGCTAGAAGGCGCCGATGTTGGGGCGGCAGGGCATGTGCCTTGTGCGAGGGTGATATAACTATTTAAATCGTCTTTTGTGCTTGTTGCAGTGGCCGTCATATTGGCAAACAAACCACCGGGGCCGTCAAGCGGTGCCCACTGCAAGGAGGCCTTGGCTCTTTGGTCGGGTTGCAACTGCGCGGCGGCGGCGGTGTAGTTGCCCTCTAGATTGGTGAGTGCTGTTTGCCATGATGCAAGGGCTGCATCGAGCGCAGTGCAATTTGCTATGGCGGTGGATGTTGCATTGGGAAATGATGCTCCGAATTGCGAGTCTGGAATTGCGACGAGGTCGCTTTTGCATGCGGCCAATTTTGTATCGAGATTTTGCGCGGCGGTCTTGGCTTGCTGCAGAGCCCCATTAAAACCACGATTCGATAAAATGCCAGAAAGCGCGTCGCCTTGGGCAGATGAGCGCGTCAGTGTGTCCTCAAACTGCGTGATGCCTGCCGTTGCCGCTTGAACCTTCGCTTGTGTTTCCGCAATGCGTGTTGCAACGCAGTCGGCTTCTCGTCTCATATGTTGTTGTTGCAGGCCTTCGGCAGAACTTCCCTTGACTGGCGGCATACTATTCTCCTCACGTGGCAGATGCTGTGATCATAGCGTAATCGTGATCGGGTCCCATTTCATGCATTTTTTTTAAAAACATGAATTTGCGAGTTTGTCGGAGGCCCAAAAAGAGTAGTCAAACGTAGTCAAGAAATCTGGCTTTTGGGCCAGGTCGAGAAGCGCGCTGTAGCGTGGATCGGCCGATGATCCATGCTCCACTTCGGAAGTACCGATGGTTGCTTGGAATGTTTCGCGCCACACGGAGGATTGTCCAGGCGCTGCACCCAGCCTGACCCACTGCCCAGTAAAATCGGTGGTATTCAGCGACGATGCACGCCATCGTGTGAGTTGCGCACCGTTCATCCGTTGATGGATTTCGAAATAATTGGCAACGACGAGCGCGTGAATTGACGGCACTTTGTTGGCTGGATCCATGGCGCGTGTTGTCGTGCCCAGTGTATCTGCGGCATCGAAGTGTAGCTTCATGCCACCTCCGCAGATGTTCGTTTGCGCATAAAAGGGTGCAGTGGGGACGCCACCCGTGGCATCGAGGATCACCAAACGCCCAGCATCTTTGCTGCCGCCTCGAACATCGCCATCGGCAAGGTTACCCGATTCGATGACCCATGCAATGGCCAGCAATTCGCCCAAACTCCATGCTTTAGGCGTGGCGTCGCTGAGTGCATAGCCGTCGGAACCATCGGCAGTGGTGGTGATGGCGCGGCCAAATTTAACATACTGCTGAATTAAATTCAGACGATTTTGGAAGGTGGTTGTGCTGCCTGAAAAGATGGTTTTGTCGGCAGAACCATCGCTGTTGGTTTGGCATGCGAGACGTACTTGCAGTGAAGTAAGCAGTGCATCGTCGTTGGCCACATACATACTATTCACAGCAGGATCGCGTACTGAGTCAATCGAGGCACCACTTATTGCGGTGCGATAGATGTCGTCCCAAAGTTTTGCGAGAATAGGTTTTAATCTGTTACGCACTTGTTGGGTGAGCGTGGTTGCGCCCACAAAATCGATGCATCGTTGATCATAGTTCAGCGACACCATGCGTGTTTTGGCTGTTGCTGTGTCAATGCTTCCATCGGCCATGCGCTCAACCCATGGCAGGGTATTGCCTACGTTGGCTACTTGCTGAAGTTGAAAGTGCACTTCGGCCATGATGTGCAGTTGTTTCCACAACAACGTAAGCTTCGATTTGATATTGGCATCACTGGTTGCAAAAATCGTTCTTTCCATGGCTTGTGTTAAACGGCGCAACGACAGGCCCCCATCGATGTTTGTGTATGCGGACATGCACAATGATTTGCGCAGGGCAATGCGTGCAAGGGCTGCATCGCTGCTGCTTGCTGCAGGAGTTAACCCATAGCCTTCGCCTGTGTATCCACAAGGATTGCTAAGAATGGCATCTGCATTAGGTGCTGTTGCGCTTGGGTTAAAAAGATCGCCTGTGCCGTTAGTGGCAAGTTTGGCAATGAAAGCACTGCCCAAAGATTCAGTGGCCAATTTGCTGCGCAGCGAAGCAACGGTGGCAAGGGCTTTGTCGCTGTCTGTCGCCGTGAGTCCTTGCATAAGCCACGGCAACATCGTGAGGTGAAGTGCATCAAGGGCATCATCTGTGCTTTTTAATTTCGCGATTGTTGATGCAACCATGGTTGTTTCATCGGTCACAACAACCGAAGGGGTGCCCGTAGGAACGACGATTTTTTTCTCAGCAAGAGCAAGGATGTTTTCAGGCGATGTATCTTTGGGTGCAACGACGATCATCACAAAAGGTGTTTCAAGTGCTGAAGGCACACTGCTGATGGTGTTTTGTGTCGAAGAAGACAGCACTGCACTTTGCACGTGCATCAGACGAAGGGCATTTTTGGGTGCTCCACCGTGGCTCACTCCGTACACTGCGACCACGTGTTCACCGGTTGTTGATGCTGCGCTCAGTGCAAATTGACCTGTATAATTTGCCCATTGAAATGAGGCGCTTCCAAGACTTCCATACAATGATGACGATGCAGAAATGGTGACAGTTTGCGCTGCAGAGGCCGATGAACCAGCGGTGAAATGGATCGCACTCCCTGAGGTGGTCATGTTCACTGCATTTTCGGGTGTCACCTCCCATGTGATCGTGCCGAGGCTTGCCGTGAACGGTGTGACACTTACGGAGAGCGTCGCATCATCCGTAAGAGGAATTGCGCATGTTTCGCCTGGCGCAAATGTCGCGCAGCGCGGGAAATGCATTTCAATGCCAGGTGCGACCATAATACTTTGTGATTTTGATGCACCGCTGCTTGCGACCGTGAGTGTGCATTGACCAAAATTGCGTGCATGTATCGATACACTGTTTTCGGTCTGTTCAATGCATGCGGCGGCTAAGTCTGCACTTGGCAAGTCGCTGCAACGGGCCACATCGCTTCCATCGCATTGTAACGAAAACGTGGGTGGTACGCTTGGTGTGGGGTTGATGGTTGCGGTGACCGTTGTATCGCTGGAACCCTGTTTTAATCGCGAAAGGTCGACGCCATTGCTGCTTAGTACGATGGAGGCCTCGATGTTGAGATTGAGCGCTGCGCCACATTCTTTGTCTACAGGACAAACGATGCCGCTTGGGACAACGCGTACCTGGGTGTTACCCAATGCTTTGATTTGAAACTCGCCAGGGGTGGATGTTGCTTCAAGGGATGTACCGCTCACAATACGCCAAGAAAAACCGCCGGTGTAAGGGGTTCCGCCGACGGTGCTGCTGGCTGTCAGTGCGATGGTTTTTGATGCTTCAAACGCGATGTGCGCGGGATCGATCGTGCTGGGCGTTTTAATGGTCGTGACAACGGGGCGTGTTTCTGCCTGCTGCGCGACAAGCACCGGAATGCGTATGCTCACCGAAGGATAAAATTCGGATGCAATGATGATTTCGGTTGTTCCACCTGGGGTGCCCGATACCACGCTCACGCAATGCTCTGAATCGGATGTTGCTTGCACGGTGACAATGTTGTTGTCGGCGCTTCGCGCGTTTGTTTTTTGTCCAAGATTGCCTGGCGCCACCTGGGTGCTGAAGCAGGTGGGCGTTGTTTGCGATGTGAGAAGCTGAAGGCTGCTTTCGCTTGCGGTGAGCACGACAGGCGTGCATGCATCATCACCGGCGGTTCCCGCGGGGCATGGCTGTTTGCGGTCGTCATCGAGCGAGCCTGAGCAGGCCGCGAGCAACAACATAAATCCCATCACTGACAGCTTGATGACATATCGCATTGTACAACCCATCCAGTGCGCACGTTAACGTGCATAAAATTTACATACAATTGGGCGTTTCATCCATATCTATCGTCATAGTTTGAATATGTAGGGGCAGAGCTTGCTCTGCCCTGGGCGCAGCGAGCAGCGCCCCTACGGGGTATTGAAAAGTGTGACACCACCCTGTACGCCAAACATCGGTCGTGCCAAAAGATGCACAAGAGCCCGTACATCGGCGATGTTGGCTGTAGGTGTGCTTTTCATGGCGCTGTCGATGATTTGTTCCAAATAAGCTTGGAGCATGGCTTGTCGCAGGGCAGGGGTGGCCGTTTCGCTGGTGAATACGCCAAACAGGGCCGTCATCTGGGCGCGAATAATATCATCGTGCATCGCAAGTGCAGCTTGGAGGCTCCGTGGGATACCCGCGCCTGGCGTGCCGGTGAGCCAGTCGGCACGTGTTGCCGCAAGTCCTGCGGGAGGTGTGATGCGTGTACCGAGATCAACACGGGCTGTGTATCGGAGTGGCAAGACATTTTCAATTTCGCTTGCCCACACCAATGCGGCGCGTTCGGAACTTGTCCAACACATGCTCGTGTTAAGTCCATTGGGGCCGATGCCACCTTCACCGCTGAATACGTTGCGTGCTGCAAGCCATGCGGTGCCTGCGCCGTCATAGGACGCGAGATATCCACGCAGGAGGGTGAGATTGGCAGCACTTGTCGTACAATTTCCAGCGAGATCAGCGCTGTTTCCATCGGCAAGAAAGTTTACGACCCATGTTGAAAATCCCTGGCGATAGGTGCTTTGCAATGTCGTGATGTTGCATTGTTCTGCAGTTGCAGCCGGATTGTTGATGCATGTTGCGAATTGCGCATTGGCGGTGCCGAGAGCATTGCTTAAGGCTGTGCCTAGAATGCGATCGGTGACGCTGTACTTGAACAACTCTTTTGAGTCGAGGGCATTTGCGAACGATCCAAGGCGCGCAATATTGTTTTGCATGTCTGCGAGATCGAGTTCAAAATCATCACGCAATCCGAGTACCGAAACCCATGCCGAAGAACGGCGTCCCAAGGCTTTGTCTGGTGCGATCTCTCCGGTAAACGGTAAGTTTTGCAATGCGCCGGACAATGCACCACCGCCGAGTGCGCTTCGCATGCCATCGGTCATGGCGCGTAGCAATGCATCGGTGCGCTGTGCATCGGTAAATACAGTGCTTTGTTCTGCGCGCAAATCGTACTTGAATAATTCATTCAGCATGGCAGTACGCATGGCAGCGCGTTTCTGTGTATTGGTTGTGACACCAAGATTGATTTCTATAGAATTTAAGAGCGCCTTGAGATCAACAAAAACTTGGGTCAGTTGGGGCTCTGTGATGCTGGCTAAAATTGTATCACCCACCAAGGCCCGTGCGGCCCATGCATGCAGTCCGCTTGGTGATGCGACGTTAATCCAAAGGCGCAAGAGATTGGATGCCTGGATGTTGGTGCGTGCACTGGGTGTGATGCGTGTGACGTCGGTACGTGCATCGGCACATGTTGCACCGTCAGGATTTGCCGGCTCTGGCGCCACCACGATGGCGCGATGGGGATTGCCACCCACGGTCGTAATTTGAAGGAAGTCGGCATTGTCACCCCGGCTTGGAACATTGGCGAAACACACCGATGTGGCATTGGCTTTCATGGTTCTTTCTAGAATTTTGTCCATGACAGGACCTTCGGCGGTCCAACTGGGTTGCCATACAGCAACGGTTAAATCACCCGCGGTATTCTCAGGACGTCGCACTTGCAGTTGTCCGTTGTTGGCCACATTGCTGACAGGCATGGTAAATACCTGTTCGTCGCAAAGGGTTCCGAGGTTGACATCGAAACATACTTGAATGTTGTAATCGCCGGCATCAAAGCCACCGGTGAGTGTTGCCGCGCTTGTACAAAGACTGATGGGGCTATCGCATGTTGGATCCTCAGCAAGCAAAGAACCCAAATCGTTGTGTGATGTATTGACGATGTGCCATGTGATTTGCGGTGCCAGTGTTTGTCCTGTGTTTCCCGAAACGCGCGCGGTCATGTTGTAAGAGGCATTGACGACGGTTTGTCTTTTTCCATTGTGTACGCGTGGTACGAGCCCGCCTGCATCAAATACGACGGTAAGCTCAGGCCATGCGATGAATTCCGGTGTTCTGTAGTTTTGGCCATCGAATGCAACTGCCAAGATCCCCGTGCCACTGCCTGTGATGTTCATGCGAAATGATGTGGTTGTTTGATCCCTTAACGTGGCTGAAAATGCGCCCTGGGTGCTTTGTGCTTCGGGGATTGAAACTGTTTTCCCGGTCAATACCGAGGCAGGCGCGACATTGAGTGTAAGCGTGACAATGTCACCCACGCGCAGCGAATTGGCCACAGGGATACTGGCTGGATCCGAACGTGCTTCTAGGGTGGTGGTAAGGCTGATTGCTGGGATTACGGTGAAAGTCAGTGTGTCTTGGCTTGTGTAGGCTCCCAAGGTTGCGGTGACTCTGACTTGTACCGTACCGACGTTCTGGCCACGGGCTTCGACGATCCCTGTGGTCGTGCCTAACGTGATAATATCTGCGCCTTGTACAAGACTCCATGAAATCGTGGCATCACCAGGAATAAGCGTACCTGTGGCGGTGACTCGAGGCGCAAGTGTGACACTTTGTCCATACGTGAGGGGTCTGCCATTCAATGCACGTGCATCAACACTGACGCTGAGTGTGTTGATGCCAGGATCAGGCTCTTTGACAGTGACTGCGATGCTGTCTTGGACCTCGATATGATCCGCAAGATACGCGCGCACTTGGGCTGTGCCCCTTGTATTGGCCAACGTGGTGATTGTTCCATGCGCATCCACCGCAACAACATCGGTATTGTTGCTTGCAAAACGCAGTTGTGCGCGTTCTGACTCAGGCACCACCGCCACTTGCAATGTCTTGCCTTGGCCTGCCACAAGTTCAAGGGCTTCACCCTCGGAAATGGTGACCGAACGTGTGGGCTCTGTGTTGTCTGGCTGGCACGCAACGAGACATGCCAAAGCACCTGCCAATATTGTTCTAAATATCATGACCGATCCTTGGTTGTTGTAGGGGCGGACCCCTGTGTCCGCCCTTGTTAGAACGAGGGCAGATTTTTTAAAGGTTTTCATCACCATCAACAGCAGCAGGGTTATGCTGTGGGAGAGCCAAAGCAGCAGCCCGTCGTGCCTTGCGCTTACTCATGATGCAACAGGTTCCACCCACGACAACGAGGATCCCGCCTACGACGCCCGCGCCAATACCGAGGATGGTTTTCCAATCGTATCCAGCCCCATCGTCGCCGCCAGGTCCGCCTGGATTGTCATTGCGAATAAAGAGTTCGGCATCCCATGTTCCGTTGAGCACTGGATAGCCCGCTGTGCCGACGGTTTGATAGGCCAAACCTGCGGTTTGATCGGTGGTGGTGAGATTGCCTTGCGCCCATGTAACCAGCGTTGTGCCTGCATTGATCAACGATTCTGGTGTGAAAACACGAATACAACCGTTGAATGCACGCAAGCTGAGACCCGCGCAGAGTTGGGTTGCATTCACAGCCACTTGCACCGCAGGCCATGTGGCAGCGGCTTGGAGTCCTGCGAGGTTTCCAGCGTTGGTTGCAGCATCCGCGACCTGATTAAAAAATGCGTCGCCTGGTTGAAGAGCCCAGTCGCGCAGAAGATTGGCGACCGCGCGTCCACCAGTGACGAATGCATTCCCAATGCTTTCGATTTGCACATCAGACAGTCCAATGCCTTGCAATGCTTCGCGTGGCCCACCAACAGCATTAAATGCCGCATTGATTGCGGTAGGTGCCCATCCGACGAGTAGCGCACGAAAGGTCTCCAAATCGCCCGCGATGGCGTCGCGCAACGCTGTGGGTGCATTACCATGGGTTCCGGAGTTTGGGGTGAGAAGTGAGGCTGTCACTTGAGCGCCTGCGGCTTGGGCCCATGAGAGAATCAATAGACCGGTGGCCCATTTTGCAGGCGAAGCGGATCTGCCTCCTGCGTGATTGGCACGATCACCGGCCATTGCTGCAGTCAGATTGTATTGTGTGATGCAATCGGCGTACGCGATTTTTTCCTGTTTGGTCCAGGTTTTGTGCGGATTTTTCGAGGGTGTAAGACGCGTCAGCTGTTGTTCGGCGGCATGGGTCAGCGTTCCGTCAAAAGCGTCCAGTACGCGCTGCGAGCAATCGCCTCGGACTTCGATTTGAATCGTTGGGTTATGGCCTACAGCTGGAACTTGAAGAATGCTACTCATAATATATTCCATTTCTTTCATTTGTAGGGGCAGGGCTTGCCCTGCCTGTGAGGGCGCAGCAAGCAGCGCCCCTACAGGTGAAACACCTAGGTGACGATTATCGGTGTCATATTTATTAAGTTGCGTCTTTTCTTGAATAAAAATCCACGAAATATGTGCTTGTTACGCAACTTGTTTGAGCCCATTGACGATAATCAAGACTGTGCATAGCCTTTCCTTGAGGGTCTGATCATGGATGTTGCAGGTATTGGAAACGCCGCCAGCCAGCTGATGGACGATATGAAGAAGTCGTCGCAGCAAACGACCGGACACCAGCAGGAAGAAGCACACCGTCTCGCCGCTGAATTTCAAGGTCGTCTGCAACAGACACGTGAAACCCAGCTTCATCAGCAAAAATTTGTGGTGAACAAGGCAGAACTGTTTCGCCGTGCACAGCAGGCAAGCAGTCATGGTGGCGCATTGGCTGCCGAAATTGGGTACACCAAACGCACACAACGCTCAACTCTCATAAAGACCATGAATAAGCTGATTCGTGGTCAAGATGAAATGACCACTATTATGGATCAGGCCATGTCCGGTAAGATGTTTACATCACCGGAAGTCCTCGCCATGCAGGCCAACGTGTTTCACTACGTCCAAGAACTCGAATATTCTGTCAAAATCCTGGATACCGTCGACAAAGGTACCAAACAAATTCTCAATACCCAACTCGGTGGTGGTTGATACTGGCCAAGGCCTTTGGCTGGGTGTAGCATTGCCTCGATATTGCATATCGCATGTCGGGAGCCGCTATGCCTGGGTCAGCCGAAGATAAATCGACCCAAATTGGATTGGACGATGTGGCATTGTTTCGCTTTGCCATGTTGCCACAGCCCAATGACCAAACCTGCGGACCCACCTCACTCCATGCAGTCTATCGCTTTTTCAATGACGACATTTCATTGGAAGAAACCGTCAATTCGGTCACCTCGATCCCGACAGGGGGCACGGTGTCTGCGGCACTTGGGACCCATGCATTGAGCCGGGGTTACAGTGCTACGTTGTATACCTACAATCTGCATGTGTTTGATCCCACCTGGTTTTTACCAGGCGTAAATCTCGATGATAAATTGAAACAAAGGCGCCAAGCGTTTCGTGGAAGTCGCAAACATTGTGTGACCATCGACCATTACCGACATTTTCTTGCCCTCGGTGGGCGCATCATGTTTCAGGATCTGACAGCAGGCCTTTTGCGTGACATTTTAAAACGGCGTTTGCCTATTTTGACAGGCCTGTGTGCAACGTATTTATATCAGTGCGCACGGGAACGAACAGAGAATGATCATGAAATTTATGATGACGTACGCGGAGAGTCCTGTGGGCACTTTGTGGTACTTAATGGGTATGATCCGGGGAGGCGAAGGGTTGCCATTGCTGATCCCCTTGCGAACAATCCGGGTTTCGGTGTCCAGCATTACACGGTCTCTATCGACCGCCTTATTGTCTCCATTATCTTGGGGGTCGTGACATTCGACGCGAACTTGCTTGTGATCGAACCCGGTTTGTCGCGGAGAACGCTCCGGTGAATATTTTGGTTGTGGTAGACCGTCCTCAGGATTGGCCCTCGGAGTTTGAAGGGGCAGAGGTTGTTTTGGCCTCAGAGTATCTTTGCGACCAGCGTTTTATCGAAAGACGTCGGGCGAAGGTGTTTAATCTCTGCAACAGCTACCAGTACCAAACCACAGGGTATTACGTGTCATTGTTGGCTGAAGCCCGTGGACACAGACCATTGCCTGCGGTGATCACCATTGAAGATCTGCGTATTTCCAGCATGCAGCGTTGGGCGGCTGAAGGCATTGGTTCTTTGGTGCAGCGATCTTTAAAAGGTATCAAAGCCGATAGATTTACGCTGAGTATTTATTTCGGCCATAATATGGCGCGTACTTATGATCGTCTTGCATCGGCGATTTTTAATCGATTTCCGGCACCCCTTCTTCGTGCAGAGTTTGTTCGTACGGCAGAACAGTGGCATTTGCGTGGTGTGGCGGTGATTGCAAGTGGCGAAGTGCCCGATACGCATCGTCCCTTTGTGGGAATGCAGGCGAAGCGTTATTTTGAGAGGCCAGCCCGCCGGACACCGCGTGCGCCACGTTATGATATGGCAATTTTGGTTGATCCTGAAGAGAGGGATTCACCGTCATCGCCTGAAGCCATCGAACGATTTATTGCGGCAGCACGCAAGCACGATATCGCTGCCTGGACCATTGGTCGGCATGAACTCGGTCGTTTGGCCGAATACGATGCGCTGTTTATTCGCGCGACCACCAACGTCAATCATTTTACGTATCGATTTGCACGGCGTGCAGAGGCTTTGGGCCTGGTGGTGATCGACGATCCGGTGTCCATCGTGCGCTGCACGAATAAAGTGTATCAAGCAGAAATTTTTGCGCGGCATCAGCTGGCATGTCCTAAAACCATGGTGGTGGCGCGCGGCAATGTGCGCGAAGCGGTGCAACGTTTGGGCTTGCCCTGTGTTGTTAAATTGCCGGACAGCAGCTTTTCAGCAGGCGTACGCAAAGCCGAAACCATGGAAGAGTTGGACAGTATCGTTGCAGGCTACTTTGCACAGTCTGAACTGCTTGTGGTCCAATCGTTTATCCCCTCGGAATTTGACTGGCGGGTAGGGGTTCTTGACGGCAAACCTATTTTCGTTTGCAAATATTTTATGAGCAAGGGCCACTGGCAGATCCAGCAGGTCACAAGCCAGGGAACCCGTGAAATGGGCACCTTTGTGACACTTGCGGTGGAATTTGCACCCAAAGATGTGGTGGATTTGGCGCTTCGTGCAGCACGCGCAATTGGCAATGGTCTGTATGGTGTTGATATTAAAGAAACACCGTATGGGTTGATGGTGATGGAAGTGAACGACAACCCCAACATTGATGCTGGGGTCGAAGACCAAATCCTCAAAGGTGCGCTGTATGAGCGTGTGATGGATGTGTTCTATGAACGGTTGCAGCAACAGCGTAGCTGATGGTCTCTATTAAGGGGCACGCATGCTTTCATTGTTTCAAGGACATGGGATTGAGCTTGAGTACATGATTGTGGATGCTGAGAGCCTGCGTGTGGCTCCTCTCTGCGATCGTTTGTTGGCCGCTGCCGGTGATGATGGAGGCGGGGTTGTTGATTTTGATGACATCGGATGGTCGCGGGAACTTGCGCGCCATGTCGTCGAATTGAAAACCAGCGGCCCTGTAGCACATCTTGCGGGTGTTGCTGAGCACTTTAACAAACACATCTTACGCATGGAATCGATTTTACGCCCCATGGGTGCTCTGTTGCTCCCTGGGGCGATGCATCCGTGGATGGATCCTGAGCACGATTTTCAGGTATGGCCCCATGAAGGCTCAGACGTTTACGATGCATTTGATCGTATTTTTGGTTGCAAAGGCCACGGATGGTCCAACTTGCAATCCATGCATATCAATCTGCCATTTGCCAACGACGATGAATTTGCACGTTTGCATACAGCCATGCGGCTTGTGATGCCTATTATCCCAGCACTTTCAGCGAGCTCACCCTTTCGTGAAGGAAAATTTGTCGCCATGGATACACGGCTTATGGTGTATCGCGACAATGCCAAAAAAATTCCGTCGGTATCCGGGCTTGTGATCCCTGATCTTGTTTTGAGCCAAGCGGCGTATCAAACACAGATCTTAGATCCTATTTATCGCGATATGGCTCCGTTTGATCCCGAAGGTGTGCTTGCCCATGAATGGGTCAATGCACGCGGTTGCATTGCGCGCTTTGATCGCATGGCCATTGAGATGCGTGTGATCGATGTACAAGAATGTCCTGCAGCCGATCTCGCCATCGCATCGCTTGTCACAGCGGTCATCAAAGCACTTGTGGAAGAACGTTTCTCATCTGCAAACGCTCAGCAGGCATTGTCTACACCTGCATTGGCCGCGTTGCTTGAACGATCGATCCGCGATGCAGAGTGTGCTGTCATCGACGACAGTGCTTATTTACGGGCACTGGGTTTGTCTTCTGTGACATCAATGAGCGCGGGTGAGATATGGCGCGATTTGGCGAAGCGAGTGGCAGATTGGTCGCCGGATGTGGTGGCTTATAGCAAGCCTCTGCAGGTGATTCTACGTGAAGGTCCTCTTGCCAGGCGGCTTGTGAAGTCCGCAGGGGAGAGTCCTTCACGTGCGTCGCTGAAGTCGGCTTATACGGAGATGGCATCATGCCTCAGCAAGGGAACCATGTTTGGCGCGATCGCGTGATTTTAACATGCGAGCATGCAACCAATCATGTTCCACCGCGGTATGCGGCGCTGTTTGACTCAGACCACGCGCGAAGTGCACTGCAAAGCCATCGCGGTTACGATATCGGTGCAAAGAATGTTGCGCTCGCACTGGCGCGTGCATGGAACGTGCCACTGATATGTGGAAACATCACGCGCCTTGCCATTGATCTCAATCGGTCCGAAAATCATCGTGCCGTTTTTTCTGAATTTACGAAAACGGCATCCCATGAAATGCGTGAGGCATTGCGTGTTGATTTTCATCAAGCCCACTGGAACAATGTGATCACACGCATTGAGGAAATGCACACAAAGTATCGTCAGGTGATCCATATTGCCGTGCACAGTTTTACACCAGAACTTGACGGTGTTGTGCGTGATGCCGATATCGGCCTTTTGTATGATCCTTCACGCAAAGAAGAACGCGCTTTGACCATGGCATGGAAAAAATCGATTGACCCAAAATGGCGCGTACGGTGCAATTACCCATACCGTGGTGCGACCGATGGATTTCCTACAGCACTTCGCAAACGCTGGCCTGCATCGCGCTATGTTGGCATTGAACTGGAAATCAATCAACGTGTTGTGTCAGATCTATCTGTCGTTGAAGATCTCGCAACGCTTCATTGGCCTCGCTTTTAAAGTATTCAACCGTGCTTTCTTGGTTTAATGGATGGTGCGTGTGGTGGTCCACACATCGCTTAAATAGATCTTCAATGGTTGCCGAAAATTGAACCAATATAGCTTGCAGTTCAGGCTTCTGTACTCCAAGACCGATGCAAGGATTTGCGATCCGATCCATGGCATTTTCTTGCCAATCTTGTCCCTCCCTGCTCAGGTGATCATGGTTATGAATCAGCTCCGCCAGGCCCTCCAAAGCATTTTGGAGGTGGGTGAGCTCGTTTCCATGAACCGGCAATGACATCAGGGCTCTCATCGCGGGGATATCGCCTAGTTGTTCTGATTTTTGGACAGAACGGTCGGTGGTTTGAAATTTCCGGAGCGTGGATGGCAATGGGGCGGACTCAGGCTTTGGGGGTTTTAAACTTGATTTTAAGGGCCCATCAGCACGCGCTGGTGCTTGGAAATGATCAGCTGCGGCGGATGGTTCATCTGGTTTGAGAAGATCTTGCGTGAAACCTATCAACGTTTCACAAAAACAGAGCATCGATCGGAGTTCGGTGACTTCTTGGGGCGTGGCGGTGGCTTCTTGGGATGTGAATGCTGCACTTGCTTTGGTTAGTGACCTTTGGATAGTTCGAAGTGCTGCCTCTCTTTCATCATCATCTGCATCCCACACATTATCTATGGCCAGTAAAGGGGCTTTAATGGGTGTCGCATTGATATGACGAAATGTTCCCATAAACTTTTCGAGCGCAGCAAGCGCATGCTCTTGGGATGCTTCATCGCTGGTATCTTCCAAGGATGCTTTGACGGCCACTGCAGCGATGTGTTCTCGGTTTGGAATGACTCTTGTCGAATTTGCTTCTGGAAATTGTACGCGAGGCCTTTCTGTGGGGCTGGATGAACGGGATGTCATGTTTATATTATGCTTCGAATTCTTATTATTTCAGTAGGATATGAAATTAAATCGTCATTCGATGTATGGAAATATAGCCTCTTAGGCTCCACTCCACTTTGCGCAGCAAGGGGGAGTCGCTGAGCGAAGCTCAGCGGTGGGGGTTCGGTTGAGTGATTTGTTTTAGATTTCTGTCGTATAAAATATTTCGGCAATCAATTCATCGAAAGCTTCGTGGGTTGCTTTGTTAAATGGTTCGATAGATATTTTAAGGTTAGGGTTATCCTTCCTCTCCCCAATAAACGCCGAAAATAATTTTTCAATGCGACTTTTGAATTTCTCAAGAGGATTTTTTAATGCAGGATGTATCAAGGCGAGAGAGTCACAGTGGTCATGAATGCGCTCGAGCGCCATTCTTTGCCTGGTTTCTGCGCTAAAAAAATCAGGATGGATCAAGAGTTCAGCCATTCCCTTCAATGCATCTTGAATGAGATGGAATTCATTTCCATGAATATGAAGCGAATCTAAAATTTCAAATGGACTTGGTACAGGGTTTCGATCGCGTTCTTGCAGTCTTGCGGATTTATCATTGGGATGTATCCGTCTGGCAGGAAGAATGGGTATTTCGGTATGGGATGGGATTGGGAATCTGGTTGTTGGTTTTATATTGGATTTTTGTAATTCGTCTTTATCGACTTGGCGCATAGAGGCTTGCGCTTGATCGGGTAAAAACGATGTATGTTCAGATCCCTCAAGAAAACTCTTAGCGGCGTTGAATAGTGTTTCGCAGAAATGTATGGCCGATTGAAATTCAGAAAATTGTTTTGGATCTCGGTATTCTGGGGGTTGGGAATACGTAAATTTCGACTTCTCTTCTAATTTCTTCAGTGACGATTCGATCGTTTTTACGATTTGATTCAATGCTTCGACCCTTGTTTCGGGACCATCGGCATTCCACACGCTCTCGATGGCAGGCAGTATCGCAAGGACAAGCTTACTGTTCAGCCAGGTAAGGGTGCCTGCGTATTGTTTGAGTGCATCACGGGCATGGTTCATGGCAGCTTCATCGCTTGCGGGGGGCAGCGATGCACAAATCGCGTGGATACAGAGCTGTTCCCTGTTGGGGATGCCAAGTTCCTTGGTTAATGCCTCTTCTTCGTGAAACTTAACCTTGGATCCGGAGGGAAGGGGGGGAAGACTTGCCATGTCTATCATTTTACAACGTTCGACCACGAAATGCCGGGTATTTTTTGTGCAGTCCAAAAGGTGGGAATATAGACCCCCATGAAGATATTATTGTGTCACAAAAAGTTATCAATTATCACAGTGATACTTGTCGCAGGGGTTGTTATCGCGGCCACGCCATTGCCTGGGCCTGTAGCAAGCAATACGACACCTTTGGCCTCACCCGCGTTTGTTCAAGAAATGAATCGGCTCATTCAGGCGAAGCCTGCGATCATGAAAAAGGCGAACGATATCCTCAAGCAACGCTATGACCTTTCGGGAAAAACGGATCCGAACGTACGCATGTCCGGGGGGCGCAAGGCCGTTCCGGTAGGGCCGACCGCGCGGCTTGCGAAGGGGATCACCTGGGCCTCGCTTGAGGCCATGCCTCCTCCCGAGATCAAGCAACGCAACCTCTTCCCCTATCTTCCTCTACCGCATCCATTGGAGCCTGAAGGAGGTGGTATGGTATTTCCACCCTCACAACTTAAGACACATCCCGAGTTGGATCGTGTGGACGTGGCGTTTGATATTCCAGACGCGTATCTCCCAGAGTTTCCACCTTTGCTCTTTTTGACGACGCATGCCGGTCGTGAAGTTTCGCAGGGCCAGGAGATCACGCTTGATACCTACTATCCGTTGTTTAAAGATATTCTGACGCCGTTGCAGCTTGATGGCTTGCGGCTTCTCGTCACACCATTTCCGCAGCAGCAATTCAACCAGACGGATGATCGCGTTGCATGGTCTGCCGCCAGCGCTGTGACGTGTTTCTCGTGCCACGTGAATGGCCACACAACGGGACAGTTTCATCGTGTGCCCGATGTTCGGCCGCATGCCGAACGTCAACGTATCGATACGGTAAGTTTGCGTGGTGTGTTTACCCAGCGAACCTTTGGTTCTAAACGTAATTTGCGTTCCCTCGAAGATTTTACAGAGGTTGAAAACAACACCGCCTACTTCGATGGCGATGATGTGATAGCAAAGAAAAAAGGCGCACGTCATTTCAACCGCGAGGAGCTGGCTGCCATGGCAGCCTTCCAAAATATTATTGATTTTCCCCCTGCGGTGAAGATCCTTCCTACGGGAGATCTCGATCGAACCAAAGCCACATCAGCCGAGCTGCGTGGCGAAGCACTTTTTCGTGGTAAGGCCCAATGCGTGAGTTGTCACGGAGGGGTGTACTTCACCGACAACCTATCCCACGATCTCCAAGTTGAACGATTTTATCATGGTCGTCCTGAAGGGATCTTCAAGACATTTCCGCTTCGCGGCATCAAAGATTCACCACCGTATTTGCATGACGGTCGCTTGCTTACCCTTGAAGATACCGTGGAGTTTTTTAACCTTGTTCTCGAAACAAAACTCAATGCCACGGAGAAGATCGATCTTGTGGCCTACCTGCGGGCTTTGTGAGATCTTAAATGAATCGCAGGAAAAAATTAGCTGAAACATTTTTTGTACGTGCCGTTGTGCACTTCGCTGGGGGAGGTGCCGCACTTCTTGGCATTTCGACTCTGATAGGATGGCATCTCCACATCCCTCGGCTCATTCAGATGGGTCCGTCGTTTGCGCCTATGCAGTACAATACCGCGCTATGTTTTGTTCTGTGCGGTGTGGCTCTGGTCCTTGTCGCACGCAGGAAAACACTGATCGCAGCATGGCTTGGTGGTGCTGCGGGTTTGATAGGCCTTGTCACGTTGATTCAATATGTTTTTGGTGTTTCCCTGGGGATCGATCAATGGCTGATGCAGGCTTATATTACGGTTCGTACTTCTCATCCTGGGCGCATGTCGCCCAACAGCGCGATATGTTTCATGCTGACCTCGGCAGCGATGTTGGCATCTAGGCGAGCAATGATCACGTCTAAATGGTGCGTTGTGGGAGTTCTTGGAAGTATCATATTGGGAGTCGGCATGCTCAGTTTTCTGGGGTATGCCGCGGGGTTTTCTACGGCGTACGGTTGGGAACATGTCACGCGTATGGCTGTTCATACATCGCTAGGTTTTACACTTCTAGGCCTGGGCTTGCTTGTACAAGCAATGCGCGGTGAAGCATTGGTTGATAACGAGGACAGTCATTGGCATGCGGGCGCTGCAGCAATAGGTATATTGATCGTTACTTTAGGGCTATGCCAAGCCCTTTTGGGTGCCGAAGACAATGCAATGCGATGTGATACTGAACATCTGAAGCATTCGATTGCGCCGTGGTTTGTGCTTCTCTTGGGTACGGGCACGGCGCTTGCTATGGCATTCTCGATTTTAAATGCACATCGTGCCAAGAGACTTTCACGCGAATTAGGAAATATTATCGATGTTGCCTCGGTCGCTATGTTTATTGTTGATGCTGAAGGTCGAATTACGAAGATCAATCCAGAAGCCGTACGACTTTTTGGTCATGAAGCCGATGAGATCCTAGGTCAAGAGGTTGAGATCTTGGTTCCTGCCAGTGCGCGTGAAAAACACGTGGCACATCGTGCTGCATTTGCTCATGAACCAAGTCGACGTCGTATGGGGGCAGGGCGTGATCTTTACGGCCTTCATAAAGATGGCCATGCAGTGCCCATGCAAGTGGGACTTAATCCCATTATGATCGAAGGAAAAGAGCATGTACTGGTTGTCGCGGTGGATATTTCTGAAAGGAAACAAATTGAAAAAGAACTTGAAGCCAGTGCGGAAGAACTGAAGCGTTCCAATACTGAACTTGAGCAATTTGCCTATATTGCATCCCATGACCTTCAAGAACCCTTAAGAACAATTATAAGCTTTATGCAGATCCTTGAAGAATCGTACAAAGGGAAACTTGATGCAAATGCAGAGCAATATATTGCTTTCTCTGTCGATGCAGCCAAGCGCATGCGTGCACTTATTCAAGATTTACTTGCATTTTCACGTGTAGGAACAGCACCAAAAAAACAGGATATGATACGTGCCGATAATGCGCTCGATATCGCATTGGAAAATTTGTTGGTTTCTCTGAAAGATTCAGGCGGTCAGGTTACCCGCTCAGAACTTCCTGAGATCATTGCAGATCAAACGCAGCTTGTTCAACTTTTCCAGAACTTGGTCGGCAATGCGCTCAAGTTTTGTCGAGAGGTACCTCCTCATGTTCATGTGGCTGCTGAGAAAAAAGAATCATTGTGGATTTTTTCCGTGAAGGACAATGGGATTGGTTTTGAAATGAAATATGCTGAACGCATCTTTCAAGTTTTTCAACGCTTGCATGACCGAAGCAAGTACACTGGAAGTGGTATTGGTCTCGCCATTACGAAGAAAATAGTAGAGCGCCACGGCGGTGAAATGTGGGTTGAATCTGAGCCAGGTCACGGAACGACGTTCTTTTTTAGCTGGCCGGTCGTCCTCCCTACGCGAACATCTGATAAAGCGTAAGGACAATTTCTACGAGAATAAGAACAACAATATACCACTCAACACGCAGGCTGTGTCGGTGTCTCACCATTTCAAGCAGGCTTTCGCCCATTTTGGCGACCAAAGCCAATTTGCGTTCGAGCGCATCATTGCGTTCGGCAAGTTCGTATTCGTCTTCGAGGCGACTAAAAAAAACATCGAGACGAGGTTGTTCCCAAAGCACATCAGGTTTATCTGCAACCCCAATGCGACCGACGATATCCGTTTGCAAACGAAAACACTGCCCGACATACCCAAGGAGTTGCTGGGTGCCTGGAAGGCGTCCTGCTTTGCCGCCGAGTGATGTGATCAAAGGTTCAACCTGATCAAAAACACGACCGACTGCCGCTTCATGGTGTGCCAGTACAACGCTTTTTGCCAATGCATCGGCGATGATTTGAACACGCTCAATGCTTAACTCATGCACAATGATGGTGTTGCCTTCGGCCCGTTCATCACGGGTACTATCAACAAGCACCGTGAGTCGCTCTTCATCGGTACCTTCCAGTTGACCCGAAACAAAATTTGCAAGTGAGTGCACGAGATTTGCTTCATCAAGGTTGGAAATTCCAAAGCTTACGACAACACCGTAGCGAAACAAAACAACCACGCCATCACCGTGGGTTGTAACAAGCGGTGATGTGGCGAGTGCACTTTTTCGCAGTGCTTTTAAATCGAGACGTTCGCCAAGCTGCATCGCACGAACGGAAACGGAGGAACGCTTCGCCAAGGGCCAGCTTCCGGACATGATAGAACCCTATCATGTTTTGATAGATAGTACCAAATCACATATAAATATTTTTCTTATGTAGGGGCGCTTCGCGTGTACGGACCGGCGACATAGGTAACAGATCGTACCGGTACATAGGTGACACTGATTGGCATAATGTAATTTATGCCTTGGGAAGAATCCAGTGTCATGGACGCGAAATTAAAATTCATATCTTTGCTTGATAAAAATTG